>NZ_JAMYUI010000007.1:0-252037 GCF_040322895.1 Mesorhizobium sp. M0088 | reverse complement strand
CCCGCCCCCCCGCCCCCCCCCCCCCCCCCCCCCCCCCCCCCCCCCCCCCCCCCCCCCCCCCCCCCCCCCCCCCCCCCCCCCCGACCCGGAATTCTCTCGCCTTTTGTCAACTCACGCCGGCAAATGCACCTGCCATGAGCAGGTCAGGGAAATAGCCCGCCGGCTTGTAGCCGACGGCCTGGCCCCCGGTAAGGCCGCCCTGGATTTCCGGACCGAAGAACGAGTACGGGAACGGCGTGACCGGCAGGCTGACTGCGTCGAGCCTTGCCAGGAGCTCTTGGGGAATCTCGAAATCGAGCGCACCGAGATTGTCCCTGAGCTGATCGAGCCTCGTCGCACCGATGATCACCGAAGCGACACCGGGCCGCGTTGCCGCCCAGTTCAAGGCGATTTGGGCCATGCCGCGGCCAAGTTTGCCGGCGAGCTTTTCCAGTTCGGCAACGATTGCCCAGTTGCGGTCGGTGAATTTCTGGAAGCCGGGATTGGTCGAACCGCGCATCGCCTCCAGCCTGCCGCCGGCGTTGCTGATTGTATCTGAACGATATTTGCCGCTCAGCAAGCCGCTGGCCAGCGGGCTCCAGACCATGATGCCGGCGCCATAGCGCGTGCCGAACGGCACGAATTCATGCTCTATGTTGCGCTCGACCAACGAATATTCGAGCTGCAGCGCCGAAACCGGTTCATAGCCGCGCTGCTCGGCGATGGACTGCGCCCTGCTCGCGTACCAGGCGGGGACGTCGGAGAGACCGACATGGCGGATCTTTCCGGCGCGTACCAGATCGTCCAGCGTCCGCATCACCTCTTCCGGTGAAGTCAGCCTGTCCCAGGCATGCAGGACATAGAGGTCGATATAATCGGTGCCGAGCCGCTTCAGCGAGCCTTCGACGGCGCGGATGATGTTCTTGCGGCCGTTGCCGCCGGCATTCGGATTGCCCTGCTCCAGATTCATGCTGAACTTGGTGCTGATCACCGCTCTGTCGCGCAGACCGCGTTCGGCTATGAACTCGCCAAGCCAGGTCTCGGAGGTGCCGCCGGTATAGGCATCGGCCGTATCGAAGAAATTGCCGCCTGCCTCGACATAGGCATCGACCAGGGCGCGGGCCGTCTCCTTGTCGGCGCCCCAGCCCCATTCGGTGCCGAAGGTCATGGTTCCGAGCGCCAGCCGGGTGACACGAAGCCCGCTGCTGCCAAGGGTGTAGAAGGGCATGGTCATGATGTCGCTCCGATCCTGATCCAATCTTCAATGCCGATCCTGTCCGGGGGTCGTCTTGACCCACGGGTTGCCGCGTTCATGCGTCATGCGGAATGTGAAGCCGTCCACGCTCCAGTCGGCTCCCGAACGGGTCAGGTGGTGTTCGTAGGTGCCCCAGACTTCCCATAGCGGTTCGCCATTGCCTTCCATCCGGTTCCAGGCGTAGCCGTTGGAGGAGACAGTCGCGGCGTCGCCGTCGATGGCGACCTGATGGTTGGTGCGCAGGTGCAGGCTGGTCTTGTTGCCCCTGAGGTTGGCGGCCCAGGTCCCGATCAGGTCGTCCGACGCGATGGTGGCCGCAGGCTGCCCACTCAGGCTGCTGAAGTCGACGGTGACGCGGTCGGCGAAGTAACTACGGGCGAGCCGCCAATCCTGGGCATCGACCGCGCGGTCGATGGCATCGGCGATGCGTATGACGGCGCGCTCATCGGCGAGCGTGATTTCAGGGGACGATTCGGCTCCGCCGGCATCGACCGGCGCCAGCGCGATACCCGCCGCGAAGGTGGCATACCTCAATGCATTCATGTCTCTTCTCCTTTGCGCATCGGCCCGTCGCCGGTTTGCTGGCGACAATGTGGGCCAACAGGCCGGCATCGAAAAGATTGCATTATTCGCATGGACTATGCGATATTATGCATGAATGGATCGCGACCTGCTCAGCCACCTTCCCGTTATCGTCGCCGTGGCGCGGCGAGGCGGCTTTGCGCTTGCCGCTGCCGAACTCGGCATGAGCCCTTCGGCGGTCAGCCACGCTGTACGCCTTGTGGAGGAGCGCATCGGCCAGCCGCTCTTTGCCCGCACGACCCGCAGCGTATCGCTGACCGAGGCCGGTCAGGCGCTTGTCGCGACGGCCGAGCCCGCGCTGCAGGATATCGCCGAGCGGATGGAGCGTATCCGCGGCATCAAGGGTCGCCCGGCGGGACTGCTCAGAATCAATGTATCACATATCGCCGTCCCGATGGCGGTGACGCCGGTGGTGACGGCCATGGCCGAGCGCTATCCGGATGTGACAGTGGAAATCTTTGCCAATGAAGGATTGGTCGATATCGTCAGCGAAGGCTTTGACGCCGGCATCAGACTTGGCGAAATGATCGCGCAGGACATGATCGCGATCCGGATGACCCCGCCATTCCAGGTGATCATCGTAGCGTCACCAGCCTATATCGGCCGGCATGGCCGCCCGCACAGCCTGGCCGATCTCGCCGCCCACAATTGCATCGGCTACCGTCTGGTGCGATCCGGCGCGGTCTATCGTTGGGATTTGACGGAGGACGGCAAGGACGTGGCCGTGGAAACGCGCGGCACCGCCATCGTCACCGATTCGCTTGCCGCGATCGACCTGGCGCTGTCGGGAATGGGACTGGCCTATGTGTTCGAGCCGCTGGTGCGCGCCGACCTGGCCGCTGGTCGGCTTGTCCAGGTGTTGCCGCAGTCGGCAATCGAGGAACCAGGCCTGTTTCTCTACTTTCCGCGCCGGGCGGCAATGGCACCGAAGCTGCGCGCCTTTGTCGACATCACACAAGAAATCGGCCGGACACCCTCGCGAGCGCCCGGCCGAGTTGCCTGAGCCGAAAAGCTGCTTGGCAGCTTACTTCTTGACCGCTGCAGCGACTTCCGCGGCGAAATCGGTCTCTTCCTTCTCGATGCCCTCGCCCAGCGCAAAGCGCAGGTAGGCGGTGATCTTGGCCGGGGCGCCGATGTCCTTCTCGGCATCCTTCAGCGCCTTCTCGACAGTGATGTCGGGATTGAGCACGAAGGCCTGCTTCAGGAGCACGACTTCCTCGTAGAACTTGCGCAGACGGCCCTCGACCATCTTCTCGATGATCGCTTCCGGCTTGCCGGACTGGCGCGCCTGGTCGGAGAAGATCGCCTTCTCGCGTTCGACCGCGGCCGGATCGATCTGCTCTGCGGTCAGCGCCAGAGGGTTGGTGGCGGCAACATGCATGGCCACCTGGCGGCCAAAGGCGTTGGCTGCATGCTCATTGCCCGTGGTCTCGATCGCGACCAGCACGCCGAGCTTGCCAAGGCCGTCGGCAACCGCGTTGTGGACGTAGGTAGCGACAGCGCCGTGCGGGACGGTGAGCTTGGCCGAGCGGCGGAAGCCCATGTTTTCGCCGATGGTGCCGACAGCGTCCTTGATGGTGTCGGCAACCGACTTGTCGGAACCTGGATACTTTGCGGCGGCCACAGCCTCCGTCGTGCCATAGGCCAGCGCAACCTTGGCAACGTTGCCGACGATTTCCTGAAACGCGGCGTTGCGGGCCACGAAGTCGGTCTCGGAATTGACTTCCACGACGGCGGCTTCGCGCACGCCATTGTCGACGCCGATCAGACCTTCAGCCGCGGTGCGGCCAGCCTTCTTGTCGGCCTTGGAGATACCCTTCTTGCGCAGCCAGTCGACGGCCTCTTCCATGTTGCCGTTGGTCTCGGTCAACGCGGCCTTGCAATCCATCATGCCCGCGCCGGTCAAGTCGCGGAGTTCTTTGACCTGTGCAGCCGAAATGCTCATTGTCGCCTCTTTGTTTTAAATGCACCGACGCACCATCGGTATTCAATGGTGCGTCTGTTAAGCGTGCCAGAATATGAGAAAGATGAAGGCCGCAACCGGCCTTCGATTATCAAGCTTCGGGAGCTTCCGACGCCGGGGCCGGAGCCGGGTCGAGCGCGGGTTCGACCGGAGCTTCGACCGAAGCGCCGATGTCGACGCCGAGCGCGCCCTGCTGGCGGGCGATGCCGTCGATCGCAGCCTTGGCGATCAGATCGCAATAGAGCTGGATGGCGCGGGCCGCGTCGTCATTGCCGGGGATCGGGAAGTCGATCTTGTCCGGATCGCAGTTCGAATCGATGATGGCGACGACCGGGATGCCGAGGCGCTTGGCCTCGAGGATGGCGATCGCTTCCTTGTTGGTGTCGATGACGAACATCAGGTCGGGCGTCGAGCCCATGTCCTTGATGCCGCCCAGCGCCTTGTCGAGCTTCTCGCGCTCGCGGTCGAGGTTCAGGCGTTCCTTCTTGGTCAATCCTTGCGCCTCGCCGGCCAGCATCTCGTCGAGCTTGCGCAGGCGCTGGATCGAATTCGAGATCGTCTTCCAGTTGGTCAGCATGCCACCGAGCCAACGCGAGTTGACATAATACTGAGCCGAACGCTGTGCAGCATCGGCGACGATGTCGGACGCCTGGCGCTTGGTGCCGACGAACAGCACGCGGCCACCCTTGGCGACGGTGTCGGAAACCTGCTTAAGCGCCTGGTGCAGCAAAGGCACCGTCTGCGACAGGTCGATGATATGGATGTTGTTGCGGGCGCCATAGATGTAGGGCGCCATCTTCGGGTTCCAGCGGTGGGTCTGGTGGCCGAAGTGAATGCCAGCTTCCAAAAGCTGGCGCATGCTGAAATCAGGCAGTGCCATTCAAAGTTCCTTTCCGGTTAGCCTCCACGGACACAGGCATTTTTGGACTTTGTCCTCGAACGCCACCGGAGGTTTCAGCCGGATTTCTCCCGGGCAGACACCAAAGTCCGTGTGTGGAATGAGCGCGCATATAGAGGGGATGCGCGATAAACGCAAGCGCCGCGGGATCTGTGATGCGGCGTGCGACGATCCGCGCCCTGCCGTCAGCGCTTGATCTTCCCGTTCGGCACTCGCACTCGCCGGAAGACCGCGACGATCTCCTCGCGGCTGCATTCGATGGCGCCGAGCCGCACCGCACGGTCGCGCTCGAAGCCGGTTATGTCATAATGCGGCGCCGATGTCTTGGGCGGCCCCTGGTAGGATGAGCGCTTGACGCCGAGCCGGGCGGCAAAGCGATGCAACTCGTCGGTGTCGTCGGCCAACAGATGGCACCAGCGATGGCCGGCCCAGTTCCAGATCGCTGCGTCGACATAGACCGCCATGAAGCTTGCTGTTTGCCTTCCATCCTCCACCACAGCGGGCCACGTGGCCCGTCAGGATGTCAGGGACGATAGAATGGATTCGGATAGAAAATGAAGCCGCCATTGGCCGCAAGCTCGGCCACAATGTTGGTGACCGTATCCTGCATGCGACGGCGCAGTTCGGCAACCGCATCGTCGATCGAGCCCGCATGCTCATGCAAGCCCAGTGCCTCCGGCACCCGGATGTGGGCGCAACGCGGCCCGGCCGGCTGCGGAATGAACCGGTTTATCGTGTCGCGCAGCCCGCTTCGACAATAGTCGTTGCGGATCCGCTTCAGATGTTCGGCGATCTGCTCCTGCGTGATGCGCGGATTGGCGCAGGCCCAGGGTCCGACGCGCTGCAGCCTCTGAACCCTATCGGCGAGCGCGCGGACCTGCCTTTGCCGTTCCGCATCGTCGGTGTTTTCGCGCTGCCAGCGACGCGCACGCCGCAGAAGCTCTGCGGTGTCGGTTATGGCAGCGTCGAATGAGATGCTTTCGCCGAGTCGGCGGCCGAGTTCAGCAACCAACGCCTGCTGGCGCTCGGCATAGGTTGCGCCTTCGTCGGATGGCATGCCCGATGCTGCTTCATCGCGGGCCAGCAGCGCCGAATAGACATGGTGGATGCGCTGCGGCAGCGTGTCGGTCGCAAGGCGTTCTATTTTCAGGCTTTTCTCGACATAAGCGCATTCCTTCGCCAGCGCCGCTTCGACATTCCCGGTGAAGGCGAGCTTCCAGACGACTGGCGCGATCCAGACCTTGAAATCGGAATCCGTGGCCCGGCCGCGCTTGAGGGCCTCCAGCCCCATCTCGATGGCACCCGGCAGCAAAGGCGCAACGACATTGGCATGCCAGCCGACGCCGCCTTCGGGATGCAGCAGCACGCCATGGCCTTTCAAGGCCCAGGCGATGGAGTGTTCCTTGGCTGCCCCGCTGTTGCCGGGAATCTGAGCGATGAGGTTGTTGGCCAGCCAGAACTTCTGCATCAGCCGGCCAAGGCCGTTGACGACACCATTGGTTGCCCATGAGGCCGTGAGCGGGCTGACCTGCGACACGATTTCCTTGTCGATCATCCAGTCGGTGAAGAACTCGGGATGATTGGGCGTGATGAAGGTCGCCTTCCCTGCCCCGCAACTGGCCTTCAGCCGCTCAAGGTCGGCGTGGGGAAAGTCGATATGGCGGACATTTGAGACGCCGCGCAGACCGGCCAGGCGATTGAACGGCAAGATATCCCGAAATCCGGGAATGCCGCGGAGCATGACGATCCGGTTGACGGATGTCATGGCCCTGATCAGTGCCGGGTTGGGCCGCGGCGCCACGAATGTATCGATCCTGCTCAAGCTGATCCCCCTCGCGCCTGGACGCCGGGGAGAGGTTGAGAGACGATTGCGGCACGTTCAAGTCGATCGTTACGACCACGCCGTGTCGTGGTAAATCAACTGCCTAGACCGGCACTATTTGGCGGGACAGGGTTTCGTCTGGTCGAACAGCGACAGGTTGACCAGCTTGCCGGTCATCGAGAAGTCGCCATAGTCCATGACGAGATCGCGGGTGATGCCGTTCTCATGCAGCTTGAAGCTGATACGGTATTCCGGCACCTCTTCGCCCGTCTTGTTGGTGTCGTCGAAATAGGCGATGTCGACCGGCCAGTATTTGTCGGTAGCGAGCTTTGCCAGTGCCGAAGCTTCCGGGTCGGCCTTGTCGGCATCGGTTTTCTTGCCGACCACGACGGTGGTGGTCATCACCTTGTTGGCGTCTTCGGAACCGTCGAACAGGTTGGTTTCGTAAAAATTCTCGCCCTTTTCGGCCTTGCCGATCAGCTCGACCAGATGCTGGGTCGGGAATTGGGTTGTCGCCAGCTCGACGCTGTTCTTTTCAGGCTTGTCGATGTCGACCTTCAGGCCCTTGGTCTCTTTGGTGGCGATGCCCTTGACCTCCTTGTCGAGATTCTGGTCGACGAAGGATTTTGTCACGAACGAAAATGTCTTGCCTTCGGCGTCCTCGAAAGTGGTCGTCTGCTGGTCGGTCAGCCTGGTGTTGTCGGCGGCGACGATCTGGGTGACGAAGCGGAATTTCACCGTATAGCCTTCGCAGGCCGAGCCATTGAACTCATAGACCATGCGGCCGGATATGCCTGTGATGCCGGACTGATCGGACGCTTTTTTCAAGGTAAGATCGTAGACGGCGCGGTGGGCTTGCAACGCCGGCGCTGCGAAGGCAGGGCCTATCGAGAAGACCCCCGACAACAGGACGGCATGGAATGCGAGGCGCGTTGCGCGCATGAGGTACTCCGATCGTCGCGACTGATGGCAGGCCGCAGGGAAAGATGGTCCAGCTTAAAAAAAGTCGTGGCGGAAGCGAGGCAAAAATAGCAATTTCGGCCCGGCCGGCGCGGCGTCACCAAGCAATAGGGAAATACCATGAGTGAAACAATCGAAAAGCGGCTAAGCGATCTGGGTGTGACGCTTCCCGTCGCCGCCGCGCCCGCCGCCAACTACGTGCCCTATTGCCGGACCGGCAATCTGCTGTTCACCGCCGGACAATTGCCGCTCAAGGACGGCAAGCTGCAGGCGAGCGGGCTGTTAGGTCGCGATCTCGATACCGCAGGTGGCAAGGATGCGGCAAAATACTGCGCGATCAACATCCTGGCGCAGGCCAAGGCAGCACTCGGCGACCTCGAGAAGATTAGCCGTCTGGTGAAGATCACCGTTTTCGTCGCCTCGACACCTGAGTTCGCCGAGCAGCATCTGGTTGCCAACGGCGCCTCCGATTTCCTGGTGGCGGCCCTTGGCGAGCGTGGCAAGCATGCGCGCTCCGCCGTCGGCACCGCCTGCCTGCCGCTTAATGCCGCAGTGGAAATCGAAGCCGTCTTCGAAATCGAATGAGCCAGGGGACAGATATGACCGACCTATCCTGGCTGACCGCCCGGCCCGTCGCCCATCGCGGCTTCCACGACATGAACAAGACGCGCTGGGAAAACACGCTGTCAGCCTTCGCTGCGGCCGCCGAACGCGGCTATGCCATCGAATGCGACGTCCACCTGTCGTCCGACCGCGTTCCTGTCATCATCCATGACGGAGATCTCAAGCGCCTGACTGGCCAGGAGGGTTTCGTCTGGCAGCGCACCGCAGCAGAACTCGCGGCGCTCAGGGTCGGTGGCACGGCGGACCATGTGCCGACGCTGCAGGAAATGCTCCACCTGGTCGACGGCCGCGTGCCATTGGTGGTCGAGTTGAAAGGCACGCCCGGCTATGACGAAGGCCTGGTGGCAAGCGTCGGCAAGATGCTCAAGCGCTACAAGGGCAAGGCGGCGATCATGTCGTTCGACCACTGGCTGGTCCGCGATTTTCCGAAAGACGCGCCGGGTATCCCCGGGGGTCTCACCGCCTACGGCAAGGACGTCGGGCTGATCGAGGCGCATTTCGCCATGCTGGCGCACGACATCGCCTTCACCTCCTACGCGGCCGGCGACCTGCCGAACCCATTCGTCAGCTTCGTGCGCGAAAGGCTGAAAATGCCTGTTATCACCTGGACGGTGCACGACCAGCCGGCGGTCGACCTGACCTTCAGATATGCCGACCAGATGACGTTCGAGGGGTTCGAGCCCGATCTGGTCAAAGTCGCCTGAGTGTCTGAAACGTGACTTGTACCAGGCCGGACGGAGCTTAAATAAGCCTCATGGATCAGGGCGACGAGGGTGACGGACAAACGGCCAATGCTGACTATTCGATCCGCGTCGCCGCCGGCATTGGCGCCTTCACCTGTGATGAATGGAACGGCTTTGCCGGAACCGCGCGCGGAGATTCAGAAACCAGTTACAATCCTTTGGTTTCCTTCGCTTTTCTAAGCGCACTCGAAGATTCTGGATGCGCCGTGCGGCGCACCGGCTGGCAGGGCCATCACCTCAGGCTGGAGGACGGGCAAGGCAGATTGCTGGGCGCGGTGCCCTGTTATCTCAAATCGCACAGCCAGGGCGAATATGTGTTCGATCATGGCTGGTCGGATGCCTTCGAGCGCGCCGGCGGCCGTTACTATCCCAAACTGCAAAGTGCCGTGCCGTTCTCCCCGGTCACCGGCCCTCGCCTGCTGGTCAGCAAAGGCGAGGACAGCGCCAAAGTGAAGGCCGGTCTCGCGGCGGGCCTGAAGGCGGTGACGCAAAAACTCGGCGTCTCTTCCGCGCATGTCACCTTCGCGCAAGAGAGCGATGTGGAGGTGCTGGAAGCGGCAGGCTTCCTGCACCGCACCGACCAACAATTCCATTTCTTCAACGAAGGCTTGTCGACCTATGACGACTTCCTCGCCACCCTTGCCTCGCGCAAGCGAAAGGCGATGAAGAAGGAAAGGCGCGAAGCGCTTGCCCCAGGCATTTCGATCGATCGGCTGACCGGCAAGGACCTCACGGAGAAGGCCTGGGACGATTTCTTCGCCTTCTACATGGACACCGGCAGCCGCAAATGGGGCCGGCCCTATCTCAACCGTCAATTCTTCTCGCTGATCGGCGAACGCATGGCCGACGACATCCTGCTGGTGATGGCCAGGCGCAATGGCCGCTATATCGCCGGCGCCATCAATTTCATCGGTTCGGACGCACTCTATGGCCGCAACTGGGGCTGCATCGAGGACCATCCTTTCCTGCATTTCGAGGTCTGCTATCACCAGGCGATCGACTTCGCCATCGAACGCAAGCTGAAGGTTGTCGAGGCAGGCGCGCAGGGCGAGCACAAGCTGGCGCGCGGCTACCGGCCGGTGATCATGCATTCCGCGCACTACATTGCGCACCCCGGCCTGCGCAACGCCGTCGCCGACTACCTCAGGCGCGAACGCCACGAGGTGGAGCGGATGAGCGAATATCTGGAAGAGCACACCCCGTTCCGCAAGGATCTCGAGGAGTAGCAACCGCGCCGCCCGATGGTCAATTTTCCAATCGTCTTGCCGACTTTCGGCGGCTTCGCTACACGAAAGGCACAATCTGGAGCGTTCGCCATGATCGAGGCCGCCTACGATACCGACAACATCTTCGCCAAGATCCTGCGCGGCGAAATTCCCTCGCACCGTGTCTACGAGGATGAAGCAGTCATCGCCTTCATGGATGTGATGCCGCAGGGGCCGGGCCACACGCTGGTGGTGCCGAAGGCGCCATCGCGCAACCTGCTCGACGCCGACCCGTCAATTTTCGGCCATCTCTTGAGCGTCGTTCAGAAAGTGGCGCTGGCGGTGAAAAAGGCCTTTGGCGCCGACGGCGTCACCATCATGCAGTTCAACGAGCCGGCATCGGGGCAAACCGTCTATCATCTGCACGTACATGTCATTCCGCGCTTCGACGGCATCCCGCTGAAGCCGCACACGGGAGGAATGGAGAAGCCGGAGGTGCTGACCGAAAATGCCGAAAAGATCCGGACTGCACTCAAAAATTGAGAGCGAGAGGTCAGCCGATGTGGCGGACCGGGTAGCGCCGTTCAGCCGAGAAGACGATTCTAGTGCCCGGGCGTGCCGGCGCCGGGACTCAACCGTTTGCAACTCTAATCGTCTGATTAGGAAATATTGAACCGTCTCACGGTAAAATGGTAACGGCGTGGCGAGCTGGGCTTCAAAACCATGGAACATTCGGTTGCGGCATCGGCCCCACTGACGGGGGCCATTGTCGGACGTGCTTTTCCTGGCATTGGCGGATGCCTTTTGGCGACACCGGCTGCTGCACGCTATGGCTACCGCTGCGCTGCTTCTGGCAAGCGCAGTCGGGTGGCACACTGGAAACATGCCGGATTTCGGCGTTCTGGCGGAATACGCCGAGTATCTTTTCATCGCCTTCTGGATTTGCGGCTCAGCCCTTGCACTTGGGACGCTTTTCCACCTTGCGCTGGTCCAGCGGGAAACCGAACCGCTGCACACCTTCCTCAAGTCACTGGGTAGATTCTTTGGCGATGCCGAACGCATTGCCAACAGCCTGAATGGCCTGGGTGCGGGTCTTGCCTTCATATCCGCGATCGGTGTGTTGAAGGGAGCCATTGCAATCCTCTCTCCGTTCGCATGGGACAAAGCATTGGCTCACGCCGATCGCATCCTGCATTTCGGTCGAGCCCCGCACGAATGGTTGTGGTTTGTCGTCCAGTCGCCGCTTGCATTGAAGATCATCAACATCGCGTACAATTTCTGGTTCGTCGTGCTCATCACCGCGGTTTTCACCGTGTGCATCACACGCAAGGATACGAAGCTGCGTCACCAGTTCCTGATGAGCTTCATGACGGTGTGGACGCTGGGTGGCTTCTTCCTCGCGATGGGCCTGTCGTCGGCTGGCCCCTGCTTTTACGAGCGATTGGGGTTCGGCAACGACTTTCACCCCCTCATGCAAGCACTTGCCGTTGCCGATCGCGTCTATCCGATCTGGGCGCTCAGCACGCAGGATATGCTGTGGAGTGGCTATACCGGCGCAACTACCGGCAGCGTCGGCATATCCGCCTTCCCATCCCTGCACGTTGCGATGGCGGTGCTGTTCGCCCTCTATGCAACACGGCGGTCTCGGCTGGCCGGTCTTGTGATGTGGTTATTCGCCGGCGTCATTATGGTCGGTTCCGTCGTGCTTGGCTGGCACTATGCCTTGGATGGCTATGCGGGTGCATTCCTGATGATCGCGATCTGGAAGGTGTGCGGATATTTGCTGACCCGTTTCGCGCCGGACCGCATGGCCGCTGAAATCGAGAGCTCCACGATGCAATCGCCGGCCGTTTGCAGGCTGTAAATTCGCCGATCTGGACGAACCCGCCTGCGGCGGCCATGCCGGTCAAAACGGCTCAAGGGCCGCGCTGGATGGGTTGGATAGTTTCTGAAACGTTGTTGGATACGGTGCTTGCCGAAGCTGCTCTGCGATCGTATCCGCGCACTGCTTCGGGCTCAGGAGCGAGGTATCGACTTCCAGATCGTACACGCCTGGGCGGTGGACCTCCTCCTGCCACAGGCGCACGGGCAACGGCACCGGATCGTCTGATGAGCCGGTCACATATCTCTTGTCCGCCGCGCTGGCGGCACGCCTTTCCATGATGATTTCCAGCGGGCAGCGAACACCGACAAACAGCACCGGCAGACCTACAAGCCGGCGCGCGCAATCGGCCACAATGTGAAGTGGTCTCGAATAGGCGTCGTGATGGCCGATATCCGCCACGACATTCAGCCCCAGCCGGCTGTGGGCGGCGATCGATTCGTAGAGCGCGGCGTATAGTCCGGGCACGAGGGCCTCAAGGTCCGGACGCTCGCCACCGGGCCGCAATCCTATCCCGGGCCGATAGCGTGCCGGCGTAGCCTGCTCGTAAACGTCGACGCCGAGATTGATCCAGACGCCATCGAAGCGCTCCTGAACAGCTCTGGCGATGCTTGTTTTTCCCGATCGCGGCGCACCGTTCAGGATGATGATCTGGCCGCTCATGCCCCTCCTCCTTGCAAACGAAAAAAGCCCCGTTTCCGGGGCTTTTCGACTTTCCTCAAGGTCAGTTCTTTCTGGGCAGTTGCGGGACGAGACTGCGCTTGCCGCCGTCCTTGCCCTTGGCTTCGGGCTTCTGCGCCACCAGCTTCTTGGCCGCCGGCTTCTTCGCTACGGCCTTTCTTGGCTTCGGCGTTTCTTCAGGCTCTTCCTTCTTCGGCTTCACCGGCGCCTCGTCGGCCAGCGATTCGAGCTTCAGGCCGGTCTCGCCGGTTTCCTTCTTCTCGACGGTGACGCGCACCGTGCCGCCCTTCTTGAGCTTGCCGAACAGCACCTCATCGGCCAACGGCTTCTTGATGTGCTCCTGGATCACGCGGCCAAGCGGCCGCGCTCCCATGCGCTCATCATAGCCCTTGTCGGCGAGCCAGGCGATCGCATCCGCCGACAGGTCGAAGGTGACGCCACGCTCTGAGAGCTGGGCCTCCAACTGCATGACGAACTTCTGCACCACCTGATGGATGACCGGCACCGGCAGCGAGCCGAACGGGATGATCGCATCGAGCCGGTTGCGGAACTCCGGCGTGAACAACCGGTTGATCGCCTCGACATCGTCGCCTTCGCGCTTGGTCGAGCCGAAGCCGATCGCCGCGCGCTGCGCATCCGACGCGCCCGCATTGGTGGTCATGATCAGGATCACATTGCGGAAGTCGATCTGCTTGCCGTTATGGTCGGTCAGTTTGCCGTGGTCCATCACCTGCAACAGGATGTTGAACAGGTCCGGATGCGCCTTCTCGACCTCGTCGAGCAACAGCACGCAATGCGGATGCTGGTCGACGCCGTCCGTCAGAAGACCGCCCTGGTCGAAGCCGACATAGCCCGGAGGCGCGCCGATCAGCCGCGAGACGGTGTGGCGTTCCATATATTCCGACATGTCGAAGCGGATCAGCTCGACGCCGAGCGAGGCGGCCAACTGCTTGGCCACTTCGGTCTTGCCGACGCCGGTCGGGCCGGAGAACAGGTAGGAGCCGATCGGCTTCTCCGGTTCGCGCAGGCCGGCACGTGCCAGCTTGATCGCCGAGGTCAGCGCGGTGATCGCAGTGTCCTGGCCATAGACGACGCGCTTCAGCTCGATATCGAGGCCCTGCAGCACCTTCTCGTCATCGGCCGAAACCGTCTTCGGCGGGATGCGGGCCATGGTGGCGATCGTCGCCTCGATCTCCTTGATGCCGATGGTCTTCTTGCGCTTGGCTTCCGGCACCAGCATCTGCGAGGCGCCGGTCTCGTCGATCACGTCGATCGCTTTATCCGGCAGCTTGCGGTCGTTGATGTAGCGTGCCGACAGCTCCACCGAGGCCTTGATCGCCTCGTTGGTGAACTTCACCTTGTGGAACTCCTCATAATAGGGCTTGAGGCCCTTCATGATCTCGATGGCGTCCTCGATGGTCGGCTCGTTGACGTCGATCTTCTGGAAGCGCCGCACCAGGGCACGGTCTTTCTCGAAGAACTGGCGGAATTCCTTGTAGGTGGTCGAGCCGATGCAGCGGATCGCACCCGACGACAGCGCCGGCTTCAACAGGTTGGACGCATCCATGGCGCCGCCTGAAGTAGCCCCTGCCCCGATGACCGTGTGGATCTCGTCGATGAACAGCACGGCGCCAGGATAGTCCTCGAGCTCCTTGACGACCTGCTTCAGCCGTTCCTCGAAATCGCCGCGATAGCGCGTGCCGGCGAGCAGCGTGCCCATGTCGAGCGCGAAGATGGTGGCGTTGTGCAGCACTTCGGGAACGTCGCCCTCGACGATGCGCTTGGCCAGACCCTCGGCGATCGCCGTCTTGCCGACGCCGGGGTCGCCGACATAGAGCGGGTTGTTCTTGGAGCGGCGGCACAGCACCTGGATGGTGCGATTGATCTCGGATTCGCGGCCGATCAGCGGATCGATCTTGCCGGCCTTGGCCTTGTTGTTGAGATTGACGCAATAAGCCGTCAGCGCGTCCTGCTGCTGCTTCTTCTTGCCGCCTTCCTCTTGCGGCTCGGCGCCGTTCTGGCCGCCCTGCTCGTCATCGGCACCGCGCGGCGAGCGTGTCTCCGACGCGCCCGGACGCTTGGCAATGCCGTGCGAGATGTAGTTGACCGCGTCGTAGCGGGTCATCTGCTGTTCCTGCAGGAAATAGGCGGCATGGCTCTCGCGCTCGGCGAAAATGGCGACGAGCACGTTGGCGCCCGACACTTCCTCGCGGCCGGACGACTGCACATGGATCACCGCGCGCTGGATGACGCGCTGGAAACCGGCGGTCGGCTTGGAGTCCTCGTCGTAACCGGTGACGAGGTTGTCCAGCTCGGTGTCGATATAGGTGAGAACCGTGTGCTTGAGCTCATCGAGATCGACATTGCAGGCGCGCATGACGGCGGCCGCCTCGGTGTCGTCGATGAGCGCGAGCAGCAGATGTTCTAGGGTTGCATATTCATGGTGCCGCTCATTGGCGAGCGTCAGCGCCTGGTGAAGCGCCTTTTCCAGGCCTTGGGAGAAAGCCGGCATGTTACCTCACTTCTTCTCCATCACGCATTGCAGCGGATGCTGATTCTGTCGGGCGAAATCCATGACCTGGGACACTTTGGTCTCGGCCACCTCGAATGTATAGACCCCGCACTCGCCCACTCCATGATTGTGAACATGAAGCATGATGCGTGTGGCGGCTTCGCGATCCTTCTGGAAAAAACGCTCCAGCACGTGAACCACGAACTCCATCGGAGTGTAGTCGTCGTTGAGGATGAGGACCCGATAAAGGCTGGGCTTCTTGGTCTTGGTTTTGGTGCGCGTGATGACGGCCGTCCCACGGCCGGCCCCATTGCCGTTACCGTCGCCGTCTTGCATTCGCACCACTCGTCTCGTGGCAGTCAAACCTGAAGTCACGTATTCCTGCCTCTTTCGATTCCCCATGCGAGTTCGACATGTAGGTGTTCGATGTACGATTTTAAGCCCTTCTGGTTAGCTGACAATATGGCTAGGTCACCAACTTGGACGATTTTCGCAATCGTGAAGGGGCGCGAGGCTCTGGAACGGAAATTGACACGAAAAAAGCCCGGCCGCGTTTCCGTGGCCGGGCTTTTTCTCGGGTTCAAAGGCTGAATCTGGGGTCACGTCAGGCGAAATCAGTTCGCCCGGGCAAAATTACTTTGCCTTGGCAACGATCGATTCGAATGGCTTGTAAGCTTCCTTGGCGAGTTCGGCATAGAGATCGCCGATCTTGGTGGCCTCGGCGACGAACGCCTCATAAGACTGCTTGGCGTAGTCCGACTGGATCTCGATCGCCTTTTCCAGCGACTTGGCTGAAAACAGCTTCTCCACAGTGGCGCTGCCGGTTTCAAAACTCTTCTTGGTGTATTCACCAGCCTCGGTGGCAATCGCCTGCGCGCCCTTGGACAGCGACGCGAAGCTCTTCAATCCGGTGTCGGCGAACTCTTTGCCGTATTTGCTGAAGTCCTCATAGGTCTGGGTCATTTCACGATTCCCTTGACGTTTGAAGCGTCCTTCTTCGGGGCGCCCTTGTGCAATGCAAGATAATATATTGTGCGCCGCACAAAAGTCAAGATTTCGCGGGCTTGCGGACCCGCCTGCGCAGCCAATGGCTAAAAATCGAATAAAGAGAACCTCAAGCCCGAAGAAAATGGTGAACGCGGCGGTTACCATAAACGGATTGGTAACGCTGCGCCGGTAGCTTGACCGGAAGCGAGGCAGGACCCTTTGCCGCCTCCAACGCAACGAAGAAATCCAAGGGAAGTACCAGTGCGTAAGGCGTTGTTGGGCATCGTTTCCAAATCCACCTCCCCTCTCAAAACGATGATGATCGTCGCCTTGGCGATGACATTCGTTTTTGGCGACGTTGCCTCGTCGCTGGCGGCCAGGCAGGCGGCCATCGTCGTGGATGCCAAGACCGGCAAGGTGCTTTACTCCGCAGATGCCAACGGCAGGCGCTACCCAGCTTCGCTGACCAAGATGATGACGCTGTATCTGACCTTCGAAGCGATGGCGAAGGGCAAGATCAGCAGGAACACGCCAGTGGTGTTTTCCGCCAAGGCCTCCGCCGAGGCGCCGACGAAACTTGGCGTGAAGCCGGGCGGTTCCGTCACGGTCGAGACCGCGATCCTGTCGATCGTCACCAAATCGGCGAACGACTCGGCCACCGCGCTCGGCGAAATGCTCGGCGGCAATGAAACCACTTTTGCCCGCATGATGACCGCCAAGGCGCGTGCGCTGGGCATGAACGGCACCGTATTTAGAAACGCCAATGGCCTGCCCGACCCCGGCCAGTTCACCACCGCGCGCGACATGGCGACGCTCGGCATCGCGCTGCGCGAGCATTTTCCGCAGTATTACGGCTATTTCTCGCAGCGCTCCTTTCTCTACGGACGCAAGCGCATCAACGGCCACAACCGCCTGCTTGGACGTATCAAGGGTGTCGACGGCATCAAGACGGGCTACACCCGCGCCTCCGGCTTCAACCTCGTCTCGTCGGTTTCCGATGGCAATCGCCGCATCGTCGGCGTGGTCATGGGCGGCACCTCGGGCGGCAGCCGTGACAATCAGATGGCCAACCTGATCAACACCTATCTGCCGAGGGCATCGACTCGCGGCGGTGGCGATCTGGTTGCCAAGGCCGGTGGCAACAACCCGATCACCGCCCTCGCCAAGGTTCTTCTGCCCAAGCATGACGCTCCGACACCGGACGACAAGCCTGTCATAGCGCAGGACGATGCCATCGTTGCCGAGGACGCCACGGTCGCCGAAGACGACACCGCGCAGGCCGAGGAAGCAGCTCCCGTCAAGACCAGAAAGGTCAAGACCGTCATCGTTTCAGCCCCCCAGGTCGCGACGGCCCAGGTGGTAGCGGCCTATGCCGAGCCGACGCCGGCGGCTGTCGACCCGGTCAACACCGCGTCGGTGCCGTCGGGCTGGGCCATTCAGGTCGCCTCGTCGCCCAAGCAGTCCGAGGCCCAGGCCTTTCTCGACAAGACCACCAAGCAGGCGCCCAAGGTGCTGGCGGACGCTTCCGGTTTCACTGTCGCCTTCGACAAGGATGGCGTCACCTATTACCGCGCCCGCTTCGGTGGTTTCGGTTCGAAGACCGCCGCCTGGAAGGCCTGTACCGCTTTGAAGAAGAAGAACATCGAGTGCTACGCCGTCCAGCAGTAGGACGGCGTGCAAGCCATCTCCCGGAAAAATTCTGCGTCGAAGGAGACTAGTTGTGATTGGAGAGCAAGACGTCCTTGGCTTCGTTAATCCGCGCCGCCAGGAAAGACGTGCCGCCGACATCGGGGTGCAGGCGCTGCATCAGGCGGCGGTGCGCCTTGCGGACATCCGCCGCGGCGGCCCCCGCTTCAAGACCAAGGACCTTGTAGGCCTCCTCCTTAGTCATGGCGCCCGGACCTGGCGCAACACCCAGCCCTTCGCCACCGTTCGTCTCAGCGTTTTTGCGCCAGACGGGAAATCTGCCGTCAAGATACGTCTCTAGCAACTGTCGGCTCTCCGGGTCGCTGGAGAGTTCGCGGTAGAGGTGTTGCAATTCCGCCAGCCCCATCGCGCCAAGCATCTTGCCTTCGTGGCGGCCAGCCAGGACCAGTCCTTCGAGGCCGCCGGTATCGTGATCGAGCTCCATTTCCAATGCCGCCGTGCGCACCGTCGAGCGTTTGCCCGGGGCAAGGCCGGCCGGCTGGCCTTTCATTCGCATGGAGCCATACCAGGCAATTGCCCCGGTGAGAATCATGCCGCCGATGCCTTCACGGCCGACCACAAGGACGGCGACGCCGACAACTGCCAGAAGAGCCGGCCCGAGCGTTCGCAGCGTGCTCGCCAGTTTCGCCGGCTCGGCACGCAGAAAGATCGTCACCGCGCCGAGAAGCAGCAAAAGCAACGCTACAAAAGCGATGATTGCGCCCATTATTTTCCGCCGCCCCGCAGATGCTCGATCATCAGCCGGTCTTCCGGCCTGCCCCTGGCTTCGAGCGCCTTCAACCCGCCGGTCGCATACACGGCGACGGCCGAAAGCAGCCCTGCCAAGGTCGCGGCAGCCCGCCGATTAAATCGGAACCAAGCCCCCTTGGAAAGCCGCGCAATCTCTTTGAATGCCTTTTCCGCGCCGGAATCATGGCCTTCCTGAAACACGAAGACGGGAACGCCATGAAGGCCGAGGCTGCCGGCCTTTTCGGCCAGATCGTCGATATTCTCTTCCATCGCGTCGCCGATGTAGACCAGCGCATTGACCTTGGCGGCCGCCGTCTGTTTCAGCGCATGCGTCAGGACCTTTCCGATCTGGGTGTGGCCGCTGCGGCATTCGATCCGCGTCATCAGCTGCTTCAAGGCATTGGTGTCGCTCACGAAAGCCGACGAACGGCACTCGCCGAGGCCGCGAAAATAAACCAGTTGCACGCTGAGGGTTCCGGCCTTGCCGACTGCGTCGAACATCTGGCCCTGCAGCGTGCAGGCCAGATCCCAGGTCGGCTGGCGGCTCATCGTCGCGTCGAGGGCAAGGATCAGCCTGCCCGAACCGGTCGCCGACGCGGCAAGTGTCCTCGCCTGACGAATGAAGGCGTCGATCTCGCCGGCGTTGGATTGAGGCTTGACCGGCGCAGGACTGGTCCTCGCTGGCACAGGCTGCTTCTTATCACTCATGAAAAACAAGATGTGGCGTTGCCACATCGCTTGCAAGCCCCACATCGGGCGGTGCAAAGGGCCAGGCGGTGATGCCACCTGGGGTCAGAGCAGACCGAGATCGGCCAGCTCGCGCCTGAGTTTCGGCGGCATCTCGATCAATCCGGCCTTGCCCTTACCCAGATCGAGCGGCGCGTCCGCCGGTTTCAGGTAGCGCCAGCCCTGAAAAGCCCGGCGCGGCTGCCAGTCGGTGCGTACAACCTCGGGGTCGAGTATCAGATGGCAACGGCCTATGCCTTCACTGTCGGTGAACGGCCGGATTTCGGTGATCAACTGGCGGCACTGCACATTGCCTTTGATCACCCAATAGAGCGAACCGCCATCGGTAACCTCGGCGCCGCGCGTCGGCATCATGCGGGTGGTGTGATACTGCTCGACCGGCTCACCGGCGCGCCGCCGCTCGTCGAGGCGGAAGGCGATCCACTCTTCGAGATCCTCGACGCTGTCGCAGCCGACACAGAGTTTTATGAGATTGAGAGACATCGCTTAAGGTTAGTCCCGCACGCGAACGCGTCAACGACCGGATCGACTTCTCCACAGCGGCGGTTTAGGCCAGCCTTCAGCACTCCACGACGTTGACTGCAAGCCCGCCAAGGCTGGTTTCCTTGTACTTCTCGTTCATGTCGAGGCCGGTCTGGCGCATGGTCTCGATCGCCGCATCGAGCGGTACGAAATGGATGCCGTCGCCCTTGATGGCCAGCGACGCGGCCGTCACCGCCTTGACCGCGCCCAGCGCATTGCGCTCGATGCACGGCACCTGAACCAGACCACCAACCGGATCGCAGGTCATGCCGAGATGATGTTCGAGCGCGATCTCGGCGGCATTCTCGACCTGTTCGGGCGTACCGCCCATGACGGCGCACAGGCCCGCTGCGGCCATCGCCGACGCGGAGCCTACCTCACCCTGGCAGCCGACCTCGGCGCCCGAGATCGATGCGTTGGTCTTGATGATGCCGCCAACGGCGGCAGCCGTCAGCAGGAAATCACGAATGCTCGGCTGGTCCGCCTCGGGATGGAAATGCAGCCAGTAGCGCAGCACCGCCGGCAGCGTGCCGGCAGCGCCATTGGTCGGCGCGGTGACCACGCGGCCGCCGGCGGCATTTTCCTCGTTCACGGCCATGGCGTAGATCGACAGCCAGTCATTGGCGAGCAAAGGATTGGGCTTGTTCTGCTGCCACTGCTCCTGCAGCTTATCGTGCAGCATGCGGGCACGGCGGCGCACCTTCAGCCCACCCGGCATGATGCCATCCTGCGACAGGCCACGGTCGATGCAGCCCTTCATGGCGCTCCAGATTCCGTCGAGGCCGGCGTCGAGCTCCTCGCGCGTCATCTGCGTCTCCTCGTTAACGCGTTTCATGTCGGCGATGGAAAGACCGCTTTTGCCGGCCATGGCCAGCATCTCGACCGCATTCTTGAACGGATAAGGCACTTTCTTGCCTTCGGTTGTCACCGAACCCTTGGCTTTCATCCGCTGCAGTTCTTCTTCGGAAACCACGAAGCCGCCGCCGATCGAATAATAGATGCGTTTGAGCAGCAGGCGGCCGCCGGCGTCATAGGCGTAGAACGCCATGCCGTTGGCGTGGCCGGTGAGCGGCGTCTTGCGGTCCAGCACCAGATCGGTGGCCGGATCGAAGCGATACGAGGGATGGCCGGGAGGCGAAATGCGCTTTTCGGCGGTGATGCGGCCAGCAATGCCATCCGCCTGATCGGGATCAACCGTCTGCGGCGTCAGACCGGCAAGGCCGAGCATGACGGCGCGATCACTGCCGTGGCCAATACCGGTGTAGGCGAGTGACCCGTGCAGGCTTGCGCCAAGCCGGTCGACCTTGACGCCCGCCGGACGCGGCCAGTCATTTCCCGCGACCTCGTCGAGAAACCGCGCAGCGGCGGTCATCGGCCCCATCGTGTGCGAACTCGAGGGTCCTATGCCGATCTTGAACAGGTCGAAAACCGAAAGGAACACGCGGCGTTGTCTCCTGGAGTCAGGTCGAGGACTACATATAGGAATTCCCACGATGTTTCCGCTCTTTTGGAAATCGCGGCGCTGCACCCGCCGACCTTGTTTGCTCCGGCAGCGACATTGGTACGATCGCTGTATGCGGACATCGAAGCGATTGCGCTGAATGTGATAAATTCAGTCCATGGGCGATTCCCTCGATCTTTCGACAGCCGATCTCGCGGCGCTGGCCTTCTTCCTCGTCGCGTGGCTGCTGCACACGTTCGCCTCCGACGGCAAGCTGGTCAGCCGCATGTCGCTGACGACGGCGATGAATGCACAGCGGCAAGCCTGGATGCGGACCATGGCCGAGCGCGAGATCCGCATCGTCGACACCGCCATTATGAGCGGGCTGCAGCAAGGCACCGCCTTCTTCGCCTCCAGCTCGCTGATCGCGATCGGCGGCTGCTTTGCCTTGCTCGGCGCGTCCGACCGGGTTCTTGAAGTGCTCAGCGACCTGCCCTTGGGTGGCGCGCCGTCGCGCGCGGCTTTTCAGATAAAGGTGTTCGGACTGGTGCTGATCCTGGCGTTTTCGTTCTTCAAATTCGGCTGGGCGTACCGGCTGTTCAACTATTGCACGATCCTGATCGGCGCAGTGCCGATCCCGCATGGCGAAGCCTCACGCAATCCGGTCACCGAAACGGCGGTGTGGCGTGCGGCGCAAATGAACATGCTGGCCGGAAAGCACTTCAACTCCGGCCTGCGCGGGGTGTTCTTCTCGATCGGTTATCTCGGCTGGTTCGTCGACCCCATGGTGTTCGTGTTGTCGACGCTGTTGCTGCTGGCCGTTCTGGTGCGGCGCCAGTTCTTCTCGGCCGCCAGGCAGGCGGTGATCGGTCAGCCGCCTGGAAAAGGCTGATCGATCCGGCCTGACAGCCAATATGCAAAAAGCCCGATCCATTCGCGGATGGCCATGGTGGTGGCCTGCAGTGAGTCGGCCGGATTATCGCGGAACAGCCCGATGCCTTCTTTGCCCGAGGTGCGATAGTCGACCGGCCAGGGAACGGTGGCGAAGCCAGCCTTGTCGAACAGCGCCTTGGCGCGCGGCATATGGAAGGCTGAGGTCACGAGCAGCCAGGTCTCGCCGGGCTTCGGCGTGACCAACTCCTTGGTGAAGACCGCGTTCTCATAGGTGTTGCGGGATTTGTTCTCCAGGATCAGACGATCGGCGGCCACGCCAAGCGCGGTGAGCAGGCGCGGCGCGGTTGCGGCATCGCCCTCGCCATCGAGAAACAACGCGCCGGTGCCGCCGGAGACGACCACCTTGGCGGTGGGAAAGCGCCGGGCCAGAACTGCGGTCTCGACCATCCGATCGCCGCTGCTGTTCAACTCATAGCCGCCGCGCGCCAGATTGATGGCGCCCTCAAAGCCGCCGCCGAGCACGACGATGCCGTCGACCTTTGCCGGCAGCGGCGGGCGCGCGAAGCGCTCTTCCAGCGGATTGAGCATCATGGCGCCGAGCGACGTCCAGGCTGACAGCGCAAGGATCAGAAATGCCAGCAAGCTGCCGGTGGCCGCCAGCCGCCGGCGCCCGATCATGGCCGCGAGCAGTCCCGCCAGCAGCAGGAAGATCGCCAGGTTGAGCGGCTGGATGAAGAACCAGAAGATCTTGGACAGGTAGAAGAACATCGCTCACCCCATTGCAGCGCCGCGCGGGCGTGGGCGCTCAAAGGACGCTAACACTTTGATTTTGCGCAGGATCCTTCCGAAAATCGATTCCGACTTTCAGGGCATGCGCTAGACGAGCGACGTCCCTACCACCACTTCTCCGGCTGGAACGTGCCTGCGGCCTGCTCGATGACGGCGGCGGTCTGGAACAGCGTTTCCTCGTCGAACGGCCGGCCGATCAGCTGCAGCCCGAGCGGCAGGCCCTTGGCGTCGAGCCCGGCGGGTACGGCGATGCCCGGCAGGCCGGCCATGTTCACCGTGACGGTGAAGATGTCATTGAGGTACATCTTGACCGGATCGGCAGCCATGTCCTCATCGGCGACGCCGAAGGCGGCGGAAGGCGTTGCCGGGGTCAGGATGACATCGACGCCGGCGGCGAAGACCGTCTCGAAATCCCGCTTGATCAGATTGCGCACCTTCTGCGCCTGCAGATAGTAGGCGTCGTAATAGCCGGCCGACAGCACATAGGTGCCGATCATGATGCGGCGCTTGACCTCGCGGCCGAAACCCGCGGCGCGGGTCTTCTCATACATGTCGACGATATCCTTGCCCGGCACGCGCAAGCCGTAGCGGACGCCATCATAGCGGGCGAGGTTGGACGAAGCCTCGGCCGGCGCCACGATGTAATAGGCGGGCAGCGCGTATTTCGTATGCGGCAGGGAAATGTCGACGATCTCCGCGCCGGCGTCCTTCAGCCAGGCAATGCCCTTCTGCCACAGCGCTTCGATCTCTTCGGGCATGCCGTCGACGCGGTATTCCCTGGGAATGCCGACCTTCATGCCCTTGATCGGCTTGCCGATCGCGGCCTCATAGTCCGGCACCGGCCGGTCGACCGACGTCGTGTCCTTCGGATCGACTGATGCCATCGACTTCAACAGGATCGCGGCATCGCGCACGTCGCGCGCGATCGGGCCGGCCTGGTCGAGCGACGAGGCGAACGCGACGATACCCCAGCGTGAGCAGCGGCCATAGGTCGGCTTGATGCCGACCGTCCCGGTGAAGGCGGCCGGCTGGCGGATCGAGCCGCCAGTGTCCGTCGCGGTCGCGCCGGCGCACAGGAAGGCGGAGACTGCCGTGGCCGACCCGCCAGAAGAGCCACCCGGCACCAACTGCGCATTGTCCAGGCTGCGCATTGTCCTCGTGCCGCCGGCCGAGACGAAGCCGCCGTCGCCCTGATGCGTCGTCGGTATCACCACCGTGTCGAGGCGCGAGCGCCGCCACGGATTGATGACCGGGCCATAGTAGGACGTCTCGTTGGACGAGCCCATGGCGAACTCGTCCATGTTGAGTTTGCCGAGCATAACGGCGCCGTCGGCCCACAGATTTGACGTAACGGTCGATTCGTAGCGCGGCTTGAACCCGTCGAGCACATGGCTGCAAGCCTGCGTGTGGACGCCTTCGGTGCCGAACAGGTCCTTGATCCCCAACGGAATGCCTTCCAGCGCACCGCCCTCGCCCTTGACCAGCCTGGCGTCGGACGCCTTGGCCATGTCGCGCGCCTTGTCGCCTGTCACCGCGACATAGGCATTGAGCGACGGATTGGCGCGCTCGATAGCGCCGAGATAGGCCTCGGTGATCTCGGTCGCGGTGATTTCCTTGCCGCGCAGCTTGGCGCGGGCCTGTGAAATCGTCAGCTGGGTCAGGTCGCTCATCAAAGGCTCTTTTCGTAAAACACCGACCACTCAGAATCGGAATAATCCAGCACCGGGCCGCAACGCGAAAACCCGGCGCGTTCGTAGACTGTCCACGCCGCGGGATGACGATCGCCCGTCTCCAGCACCAGTCGCTTCAGTCCCTCGTTGCGCGCCAGCGCCTCGACCCGCTCGACGATTTTCGCGCCGATCTTCTGGCCGCGATGCGACGGCCTGATATACATGCGCTTGACCTCGCCAATGGCGCCGTCATGACGCTTCAGCGCGCCGCAGCCAATGGCCAGGCCGTTATCTCGGGCGATGAAAACCGTCGTGTCCTCACCGGCCATCTGCTCAACCGTCAAATGGTAGCAATGCTCCGGCGGCGTCAGTTCGAGCAAGGTCTCGTTGAGTTCGGTGACCAGCCCGCGCAGGTCGTCCTGGAGCGGCGTCTCAATGGCGATCTCGATTGCCATCGGCGGACTTACTCCACGACCTTCGGCACGAGGAAGAAATTCTCTTCGGTCGCCGGCGCGTTGACGACGATGTCGGCCGCCTTGCCGCCGTCGGTGACGACATCGCTGCGCTTCTTCATGTCCATCGGCGTCACCGAGGTCATTGGCTCGACACCGGAAACATCGACCTCGTTCAGCTGCTCGACGAAGCCCAGAATGGCGTTCAGCTCGCCGGTCATCCGTTCGGCATCCTCTTCGCTCACCGCGATGCGGGCGAGATGCGCGACGCGCTTCACTGTCTGAAGATCTACGGACATGTTTTTGCCTCGGGGAAAACCAGTTCGGGCTATAGCGGCGCCGCGCGCGCTGCGCAACATGCATCGTGCGAGAGACCAGGCTGTGCCGACGGCCCGCTCATCGGCTCTCAGAATACGTCTATGGCAGGGCAACGCCTTCGCACAGATAGTAGCTGCCGCTGTTGCCGCTTGCTTCGCTTTCGTCGTCGACGGGCCGAACCGACACGAGATCGATCTGCTTCGCGTTCATTTGCGTCACCGAGAGAACGTCGGGAAAGACATAACCCGGTTCCTGGCAGATGGCCGTCACCGCCCAGCTCGGCGAAGCCGTCGCCTTGCTGATCTGCAGAAACTCGCAATTGTATTCGACGCTTTGCAGGCCGTATGCCGAAAGCACGATGTTGCCGGCGTCGATCAGCGTTTGCAGCGTGTCCTTCTTGGCCTGTTTGCAAAGCTCCTCGGACTGAAGGTAGACGCCTTCGATGAAATCATCCGCGGCGAGCGCGGGCGACGCCGCGACCAGTATGGAAACGCAAAAAGATTGCCTCAAAGCCATGGTTTCATTCCATTTTGGCTGCTTCTAAATCGTAATCGTGTCGCCAATCTTAGGCAAAGCCACCTTGATGCCGGATCCTTCCAGGCCGGCCTTGAACTTGTCGGCGGTCGGGTCGATCATCGGAAAGGTGCCGAAGTGACAGGGAACCACGGTGTCGAACTTGAAGAAGCGCCGGCAGGCAAGTGCGGCCACCGCGCCGCCCATGGTGAAGCGGTCGCCGATCGGCACAATGCCGATCTTCGGCTCGTGCAACTCGTTGATCAGCGCCATGTCGGAAAAGATGTCGGTGTCGCCCATGTGGTAGAGCGTCTTGTCTTCCGGGAAATGCAGGACGAGGCCGCCCGGATTGCCGAGATAGGTGTTCTGGCCACCTTCGCCGGGGAACGAGGATGAATGCAGCGCCTGGACGAAAGTGGTGGTGAAGCCGCCGCAATCGACGGTGCCGCCGATGTTGCCCGGGTTGATCTTCTTGTCGCTGGCGCCCTTGCCGACCAGGTACATGCAGATCTCGAAATCGGCGACTAGCTGGGCGCCGCTTTTGCCAAGCACTTCCAGCGCGCCGCTGATGTGGTCGCTGTGGCCATGCGTCAGCAGTACATGCGTGATTCCCTCCGCCGGTCCCTCCCAGCCGCCCGTCCAGGACGGATTGCCGATCAGATAGGGATCGATGAGGATCTTGGCATCAGCGGTCTCGATGCGAAAGGCCGAGTGGCCGTACCAGGTCAGTTTCATGAATGCATTCCTCGATTTTTATCTTGCCAAAGGATAGAACGCCGACGGCCCCGAGATCAAAGGGTTACTGTGTCCACCACGCGTTTGACAAAACACGTGGTGGTGAAATGCGAAGGACGGCCGGTGGGCATTATCACGATCGAGGAATTGCCGGCGCGGCTGACCGGCGGCAAGACGCTGGCGGGACTTGACCTCGGCGACAAGACGATCGGCGTCGCGGTCTCGGACCAGAGATTTTCCTTCGCCCATCCGCGCCCGGTCATCATGCGAAGGAAATTCTCGCTCGATGCGGCGGTGCTGCTCGCCTTGCTGCATAAGGAGAATGCCGGCGCGGTGGTGATTGGGCTGCCGATCAACATGGACGGTTCGGAAGGTCCGCGTGCGCAGAAATCGCGCGCCTTCGTTCGCAACATGGCCCAGATGAGCGACCTGCCCTTCGTGCTCTGGGATGAGAGACTATCGACGGTCGCGGCCGAAAGGACGCTGATCGAGATGGATTTCTCGCGCCGCAAGCGCGCCGGCAAGATCGATTCGGCGGCAGCCGCGTTTATTCTGCAGGGAGTTTTGGACCGGCTTCAGTCGCTCCACGCATCCGCTCGAACGGAACCGGACCCGCCCAGCGCTGTTTGACCCAGCCGGCGATTTCGCGGCGACGGCGGAAAGCCCAAAGCGCCATCAGCAGCAACCCGTCGAAGACGCACGTCTTCGCCACCATGCCGGGAATGATCGCCGGATCGATGCCGAGCATCTGACCATAGAGCTGGAAGAAGAAGTCGTGCATCTGTCGGCTGAGCATCGTGTAGCCGAAATTGAGATCATTGGCCGACAGATAGAACCAGCCCCAGAAAATCGCCATCGGCGCCGCCCAGAACCCGAAGATGTAACGCATCAGCGGCCTCCCCTGTGATTGGAGCCGGTCTTGGAGACCGTTCGGCCTGATATGAGTGAGAGCAGCGAATTGTGAGCCGCGGCTTTTGCCATGTCATGCGCGACGGCATGGATCTCGCTTTCGCCGGAAGCCGCTGCCGCAACCACGGACCGCCGCTCGGCAAGCATGGCGACATAGGACGCCAGAAGTGCCGTCAGCTGCACGGCAACCGCCATGAACAGCCCGTTGATGCCTTGCGCAGCACCTCCGATGACGATCAGCGACAACATGCCGGACGCGCAGATGAAGGCGATGCGGGCGACGCTGTCGGCGCCGGGACTGGTCGCGTCGTTGACCAGGGCTTCGACAAAGGCCCAGAAAAACAGAACCGCGACGACAAGCAATGCGGTGGCGAGCGGCGCCACGACAACGAAATTGTCGAGGTCGACGAAGCGGGTACCCTCGATTGTGGTGCCCAGCACGCCGAGCGCCGCCGCCACACCCCGGTTTCCGTCGATGCAGATGAGCGCAAGCAGGGCGAAAACAATCGCCCAGTGCAAGGCCAGAAAAGAGGTCAGTACCTGTCGCATCGGTGTTCCTGCTTCGCAAAGCAAGAGACGGCCAATCTGAACCACTCCCTGCTCTCGCGGGGACAGTGGGCCTTGCCGTCCGCCATCGCAACGGAAACCATTTGTTAAGGTTAACGGCGATTAGCCATACGCGTGAGGATGCCCGCCAACGCGTCAAAACTGTGGATGGCGCCGGTTTTTGCGATGCTCGCCGCTCAGTTCACCGGCGGATAGAGCGTGTCGATGATCATGCGTGCATCGTGGCGCGAGTCGACCATGCCATAGGTGTTGCGCCATTGGCCGGCCAAACGCGTCTCGACGAAAGCGTCGGCGATCCGCCCGGCCCCCAAACGGCGCAATTCCGCCGCCGCAGCCGACAGTGCCAGCTGCTCGGTCAGCAGCCGGGCCGAACCTTCGTCGGTTGAAGCAACCTGCATCGCCGCCTTCAGAACGCCGATCGTGCCGCGTCCGCCGGCGCCGAGATCACGGTCGATGCCGGCCAGCACATCCTCGAACAGGCCGGGCGCACGGCCGAGCACGCGCAGCACATCAAGCGCCATGACATTGCCCGAGCCTTCCCAGATCGCGTTGACCGGGGCCTCGCGATAGTAGCGGGCGAGTGGCGCCTCCTCGACGTAGCCGTTGCCGCCTAGGCACTCCATCGCCTCATAGAGCAGCGGGGGCGCGATCTTGCAGACCCAGTATTTGACGACCGGCGTCATGGCCCGGGCAAACGCCGCCTCGCCGCGATCGCTGGCCGCCTCGTCGAAGGAGCGCGCCAACCGGAACGACAGCGCGGTGGCGGCGGCGACGTCGAGCGCCATGTCGGCCAGAACGCGCTGCATCAACGGCTGCTCGATCAGGGTCGAACCGAACACCTGGCGATGGCGGGCGTGGTGAACGGCCTCGGCGAGGCCCGCGCGCATGATCGCCGACGAGGCGATGGCACAATCGAGCCGGGTCAGGGTGACCATGTCCATGATCGTCTTCACACCGGCACCGGGTTCGCCGACCATCTCGCCGATGGCATTGACGAATTCGACTTCGGAGGAGGCGTTGGAACGGTTGCCGAGCTTGTCCTTCAGTCGCTGAAAGCGGAAGCCGTTGCCCGAACCATCACCGAGAACGCGCGGCACGAGGAAGCACGACAGCCCCTCCGGCGCCTGCGCCAGCACCAGGAACGCATCCGACATCGGCGCCGACATGAACCATTTGTGCCCCGTCAGACGATAAAAACCGCTGCCGGCGCGTTCCGCCCTCGTCACATTGGCGCGCACATCGGTGCCGCCCTGCTTCTCGGTCATGCCCATGCCGAGCGTCAGCCCGGTCTTCTCGACCGGCGGTTTCTGGCTCTGGTCGTATTTGCGCGTCGTCACGCGCGGCGCCCATTCGCGAAACAGTTTTGGGCTGGCCATCAAGGCCGCCAGCGAAGCGTTGGTCATGGTGATGGGGCACAGATGCCCGGTCTCGAGCTCCGCCGTCAGATAAAACCGGGCGGCACGGACTTGATGGCGGCGGCCGATCTCGGTGTCGCCGTTCTCCCACACCGAGGAATGCAGCCCGTTGGCCACAGAGCGGCGCATCAAGGCGTGATAGGCGGGATGGAACTCGACCACGTCGATGCGCCGTCCCTGGCGATCATGCGTCCTGAGCTTCGGCGTCTCGACATTGGCGAGGCGCGCCAGTTCCTGCGCCTCCTGCGTCAGCACGAAGCGGCCGAGACCGTCGAGATCTTTGCGCACCGGATCGGAAAAACGCTCCGCGAGCTGGATCAGCAACGGATCGCCCCGCCAGGCGTTGCCGCCCGTCAGCGGCGGCGGCTGGTTCGTCACGTCGTCGGTCACGCCCAATCCTTCTATCGTCAGAAAGCCCCGAATCCGAGGCTGTCGGCTAGATATAGCCAAGCCATGCAGCGCGCGCGATGAAAATACCGGCCGATACAATCGGCCATCTATACGAAAAAATTGAGGAGAACGGCTGCAATGCAAAGCTGGCGCTTGCAGCCGCAAAGTCTCCACCCTATAGCAGCGCCTTGAGATGACCGACGCTTCGTCCCCCTATCCTCATCGCCATCTTCTGGGCATCCGCGACCTTTCCCCCGCCGATATCGAGCTGTTGCTCGACAGGGCGGACCGAGCGGTCGCGATCTCGCGGCAGTCCGAGAAGAAAACCTCGACGCTGCGCGGCCGCACACAGATCAACCTCTTTTATGAAGCCTCGACGCGCACGCAGTCGTCGTTCGAGTTGGCCGGAAAGCGGCTCGGCGCCGATGTGATGAACATGTCGGTTGCGAGTTCTTCGGTGAAGAAGGGCGAAACGCTCATCGATACGGCGATGACGCTGAATGCGATGCGGCCCGACATATTGATCATCCGTCACCAATCGGCCGGTGCGGCCGCGCTTCTGGCGCAGAAGGTCGGCTGCTCCGTCGTCAATGCCGGCGACGGCGCGCATGAACACCCGACACAGGCGCTGCTCGATGCGCTGACCATTCGTCGCGCCAAGGGCCCGCTGTCGAAGCTCATCGTGGCAATCTGCGGCGACATCCTGCATTCGCGCGTGGCACGTTCCAACATCATGCTGCTCAACGCGCTCGGCGCGCAGGTGCGCGTCGTCGCACCGTCGACGCTTCTGCCCACCGGCATCGAGAAGATGGGCGTCATCGTCACCCGCTCGATGGCCGAGGGCCTCAAGGACGCCGATGTGGTGATGATGCTGCGCCTGCAGCGCGAGCGCATGGAAGGCGCGTTCGTGCCTTCGGTGCGCGAGTATTTCCGCTATTTCGGCCTTGATGCGGAAAAACTGAAGGCGGCCAAGGGCGATGCGCTGGTGATGCACCCCGGGCCGATGAACCGCGGCGTCGAGATCGCCTCGGAAATCGCCGACGGTCCGCAGAGCGTCATCCAGGAACAGGTCGAAATGGGCGTCGCCGTGCGCATGGCCGTCATGGAAGCGCTGCTTGACCCGCGCCGCAATAATGAAGGCCGCGGCGCATGAGCATAACGGTCTTCGAGCGCGTCCGCATTATCGACCCGTCGCGCGGCATCGACGAAGTCGGCGCCGTCGTCGTCGACGGCCGCAAGATCGTTGCCGCCGGCAAGGCGGCGCTAAACCAGGGCGCGCCCGAGGGCGCCACCGTTGTCGACTGCGCCGGCAAGGCGATCATCCCAGGCCTGATCGACGGCCGCGTCTTCATCGGCGAACCGGGCGGCGAGCATCGCGAAACCATCGCGTCGGCAAGTGTCGCGGCGGCGGCCGGCGGCGTCACCTCTATCGTCATGATGCCCGACACCGACCCGGTGATCGACAATGTCGCGCTGGTCGAGTTCGTGCTGCGCACGGCCAAGGACACGGCGATCGTCAACGTCTTTCCAGCGGCGGCGATCACCAAGGGCCTCGACGGGCGCGAAATGACCGAGTTCGGCCTGCTGCGCGAAGCCGGAGCGGTCGCCTTCACCGATGGCCGCCACACCATATCGAGCGCGCTGGTGATGCGCCGCGCGCTGACCTATGCGCGCGACTTCGGCGCCACCATCGTGCATGAGACGCAGGATGCGGACCTCGGTTCATCCGGCGTGATGAATGAAGGCCTCTACGCCAGCTGGCTCGGCCTTTCCGGCATTCCGCGCGAAGCCGAATCCATCCCGCTGGAACGCGACCTGGCCTTGGCGCGGCTGACGCGCGGTTCGTACCACGCAGCAAAGATCTCGACGGCGATGGCGGCAAACGCCGTTACGCGTGCGAAAATCGACGGGGCGACGGTGACGTCAGGCGTGGCGATCCACAATCTGTCGCTGAATGAAAACGATGTCGGCGAATACCGCACCTTCTTCCGCCTGACGCCGCCATTGCGCGCCGAGGAAGACCGGCTGGCGATGATCGATGCGGTCAGGGACGGCACGATCGACATCATCGTCTCCTCGCACGATCCGCAGGACGTCGACACCAAGCGCCTGCCCTTTGCCGATGCGGCGGCCGGCGCCATAGGGTTGGAGACGCTGCTGGGCGCCGCACTGCGGCTCTACCACAATGGCGATGTGCCGTTGCTCCGGCTGATCGAAACCCTGTCCACCGCTCCCGCAAAACTGTTCGGCCTGCCCGGCGGCACGCTGAAGCCGGGTGCTGTCGCCGATCTTGCGCTTGTCGATCTCGACGAACCCTGGATCGTCAGCGAAAGCGGTATTCGTTCGCGGTCGAAAAACACCTGTTTCGAAGGCGCGCGACTACAAGGCAAGGTCTTGCAAACGCTGGTTGCGGGCCGCACAGTGTTTTCCGCCTGAACCGGCCACGGCGCACCGCGCCTGATCCGGCCAAACTGCGGAAATGCGGGGGAAACAATGACTTACAGCCTCATCCCAGCGCTCGTGTTCGGCTATTTGCTTGGCTCGATTCCGTTCGGGCTCCTGCTCACCCGCGCGGCCGGCCTTGGCGATGTGCGCAAGATCGGCTCCGGCAATATCGGTGCCACCAATGTTCTGCGCACCGGCAACAAGGCCCTTGCCGCCGCGACGCTGCTGCTTGACGCGCTGAAGGGCACGGTCGCCGTGCTGATAGCAGGCCATTTCGCGCCTGACCTGGCGATCTGGGCCGGTCTCGGCGCCTTTCTCGGTCATCTCTTCCCGGTCTGGCTCGGTTTCAAGGGCGGCAAGGGCGTCGCCACCTATCTCGGCGTGCTGATCGGCCTTGCCTGGCAGGTGGCGCTGATCTTTGCCGTCGCCTGGCTGGTGATGGCATTTCTGTTCCGTTATTCCTCGCTGGCGGCGCTGACGGCGGCGGTCATCGTGCCGATCGCTCTCTATGTCCTGAGCACACCGCAGAATGCGGCCTTGTTCGTGGTGATGAGCATCATCGTTTTCATCAAGCACCGGGAAAACATTTCGCGCCTGCTTGCCGGCACCGAGGGCAAGATCGGAGCCAAGGGGTGAGCGAGCCTGCCGCCGTGGTGAGTGGGCCGGCCGCCGGGCCGCGTCTCAGCGACCGGCAGCGGCTGAGCTGGCTGCGGCTGATCCGCACCCAGAATGTCGGCCCCGCATCCTTTCGCGACCTCATCAACCGTTTCGGTTCGGCCGAGGTGGCGCTGGAAATATTGCCGGAACTGATGATTTCAGGCGGCGCCATCCGGATCGCTCGCATCCCTTCCATTGCCGAAGCCGAGGCCGAACTGGAATTAGCCGGAAAGGCCGGCGCCCGCTTTGTCGGGATCGGTGAAGCAGATTACCCACCCCTATTGCGCAACATGGACCATCCGCCGCCGCTGCTGGCGGTAAAGGGCAATGCCGCCGTGTTCCGGTTGCCGGGTCTCGCCATCGTAGGCGCACGCAACGCATCGCTGGCCGGCATCAAGATGGCACGCATGCTGGCAGCCGACCTCGGCCGCGACGGCTACGCAATCGTCTCCGGCCTGGCGCGCGGCATCGACACCGCGGCGCATCAGGGCAGCCTTGCGACCGGCACGATCGGCGTCCTGGCCGGCGGCCTCGACCTGCCTTACCCGCCTGAAAATGCCGGCCTGTGCGAGGAAATTGCCGAGCGCGGCGCCGTCATTTCGGAAATGCCGTTCGGCTGGCAGCCCCGCGCCCAGGATTTCCCACGCCGCAACCGCCTTGTCGCGGGTGCGGCCCTTGGGCTGGTGGTGGTCGAGGCAGCGCAACGCTCGGGGTCTCTGATCAGCGCCAGGCTTGCCGGCGAAATGGGCCGGCTGGTCTTCGCCGTACCGGGCTCACCGCTCGATCCACGCGCCGCCGGCACCAATGGCCTGCTCAAGGATGGCGCCACCCTGGTCACCGAGGCATCGGATATTTCCAGGGCGATCGCCCCGCTGACCGGCATGCGGGCGCCCGACGTGCCGCCGTTCGAAGAGCCGCCCGACTTCTCGGCCACACCACCGCCCGGCGAAAGCGACCGCGCCCGCGTCATCGAGGCGCTCGGCCCGACGCCAGTGGCGGTCGACGAGATCATCCGCCACACCGGCCTGCACCCGGCCCAGGTGTTCATGGTGCTGCTGGAACTCGACCTCGCCGGCCGCCTCGAGCGCCATACCGGAGGCAATGTTTCGCTGGTGTTCGGGGAGGCTTCCGTCTGAGGCTGTTTGCATTTCGCGCGCCAAGCTGCTTCGAGAAGCTCGGCGAGGATAGCCTTTTCATCTGGCTTTCCGCTTTGCCGCGTCTGCTCATCTGTTCGACGCCAAGACCGCTCGGCGATTGTAGGCAAAGGTCTGATATCCCGACGCAAAGACCCCAAGCGGCAGTTTGCCCTTGCCACTCGCGTCCGTTGGCACCAATCTCGCTCAGCCGCTCATCGGTGGATGTCGGCATGACAGGATCTTGCCATGACCCGCGATCAGATGCTCGCCCACCTGCGGTCCGCCGACGCCGTCGCGCGCGAGGCGGCGGCGCATGGGCATCATCCGTTTGGTTGCGTGCTGGTCGGGCCGGACGATCGGGTGCTGATGCGGCAAGGCAATCTCGACGCGGTGCGCCACGCCGAGACGGAGATCGCCCGGCGCGCCGCGGCTGCCTACGAGCCGAAGTTCCTGTGGCAATGCACGCTGGTCTCAACCTTCGAGCCGTGCGCCATGTGCGCCGGCACGATGTATTGGGCCAATATCGGGCGGCTGGTTTACGGGGTCGAGGAGACCAAGCTCCTGGCGCTCACCGGGGATCACGCGGAGAATCCGACGATGAGCCTCTCTTCGCGCACCGTCCTCGGCCCCGGCCAGAAAAAGATCGAGGTCTTTGGCCCCTTCCCCGAAATCGCCGACGAGATGCTCGTACCGCACCGTGATTTCTGGAAGCGCTGACGGCTTCTCCCCGCAGCTATAGTGGATTTAGAACGATTTTGGTGAGCGCGTCGGGGTTCGAACCCGAGACCTACTGATTAAAAGTCAGTTGCTCTACCGGCTGAGCTACGCGCTCCCGCGGGCGCGAAAGGCAGCCCTCGAAATTGCGCGGAACATAGGGAGAGTGCCTCGGCCGGTCAACCGGAAAAAGAGCATTCGCAAGCCTGGCTTTTCCAGTACGGCCATCAGGCCTGAGCGGCCGCTTCCATCATGAGTGGCGCCGCCCTGGCAGAGCAATTGCACGACCGGTCTGCCGCGCCGCCAGCAGGCCGGAGAAACATTACAAATCAGCAACTTGGTATTTTAACGAGGAACCTTCCCTCCTATCACCCGTTGTCTCGCCACAAGGGACGTCAATCACCCTTTCGAAGGAGAAAAATAATGAACAAGATCGTATCGGGTATACTGGCGACCACATTGTCGGTTTCGTTCGCGGCAGCCGCCGGTCCGGCCAACGCCGCCCAGATGTTCGCGCCGCAGGCACCGGAAGCTTCGTCAAATGTCTTGAACATCGAAGCCCGCAACGGTGACTACCAATGGAAGAAGCGCCATGGCGAACGCCGCAACTTCAGCCGCAATTTCAACGGCAAGCGGAACTTTGCCCGCAACAATGATCGTGGCGTGTATTGGAACGGCCACCGCGGCTATCGCGAATACCATCGCGGCTATCGCCGCCATGGCGACAACTGGTTCCCGCTGGCTGCCTTCGCGACTGGCGCGCTGATCACCGGCGCGATCATCAACAATGAAAACAACCGCGTCTATGAAGGCAATTCGCATGTGCAGTGGTGCTATGATCACTATCGCAGCTACCGCTCTTCGGACAACACGTTCCAGCCGAATTACGGCCCTCGCAAGGAGTGCCGCTCGCCCTATTGATTTGTGAGTGAGTGCCAATAGCTGACGAGTAGACCCGTGCCAGAATCTGTCGCGGGTCTTCTCTTTTCAGTAAGCATGGGAGCCGGCATCAGCCAGCCCAACTGATGGCCTTGATGATGTAAAAACGTGCATCGCCTTCCGAAGGTGAGCGATATGCTCCAAGGGCGTCGCAAATTCGAACCGCCGCGGCGCTCAGTTCCCAACCAAGCACTTCCAGGTCGTCATCGACATCCGTCACGTAAGACTGGGTCAGTTCGTCAATGCTATTTGTCTCGCCGAAGGATCGAACCCGTTTTGCGTCGATCATAACGTCATCGGGCCAATTTGAATTTGCCCAGGCCCAGAGCCAACTCTGCGACTTAGCGCTCGTGGACCCGGCAATCTGGACCTCTGCGGTGACTTTGATTTCTCCGCCCTTGGAAAACAAAAGTCTTCTGGTCTCAATGTCATAATCATAGCGAGACCAGTGGCCGAGCTGGAAGTCTTTCTCCAAGCGGTCATTCTTGGCATTCAGTTGTTCGATAGCCTCGTCGCGCCAAGCAGGATACCAGTCTGGCTTCATTATTCCCCTCGCCCCATTAGACAACGGTTATGACACGCTGAGCGTCCTGCGCACAGCATCGCGCCAACCAGCGAGCTTGGCTACGCGCACAGAGCCATCCATGTCCGGCTGGAACCTCCGCTCCAGCGCCCAGCTTTTCGCGAACTTATCGGCATCCGGCCAAACGCCAGCTTTCGAGCCGGCCAGCCAGGCTGCACCGAGCGCGGTCGTCTCGAGAATGGTCGGGCGGTCGACCGGTGCATCGAGGATGTCGGCCAGACGCTGCATGGTCCAGTCCGACGCCACCATGCCGCCGTCGACCCGCAGTACGGTCTTGGCCGAAGCCCCCTTCCAGTCCTTGCGCATGGCGTCGAGCAGGTCGCGTGTCTGGTAGGCGACGGATTCCAGCGCGGCGCGGGCAAACTCAGCCGGGCCGGAATTGCGCGTCAGTCCGAAAATGGCGCCGCGTGCCTCGGCGTCCCAATGCGGCGCGCCGAGCCCGACGAAGGCCGGCACCAAGTAGACGTTTTGGGTTGGATCGGCTTCATCAGCCAGTTTGCCGCTTTGTTCGGCCTTGCCGATCACCTTGATGCCATCGCGCAGCCATTGGACCGCGGCACCGGCAATAAAGATCGAGCCTTCCAGCGCGTAGGTCGTCTTGCCGTTCAGCCGGTAGGCGATGGTGGTCAGCAGCCGGTTCTTCGAACGCACGAGGTCGCTGCCTGTGTTGAGCAGCGCAAAACAGCCGGTGCCATAGGTCGCCTTCATCATGCCCGGCTCGAAACAGGCCTGGCCGATGGTCGCCGCGTGCTGGTCGCCGGCGACGCCGAGGATTCCTATCTCGGCGCCAAAGAGATTTTTCTCTGTGATTCCATAGTCATCGGCACAGTCTTTTACTTCAGGAAGCATTTTTGCCGGGATGTTGAGGATAGCCAGCAGCTCGTCGTCCCAGGCATTTTTCTCGATGTTGTAAACCAGCGTGCGCGAGGCGTTGGTGGCGTCCGTGGCGTGGACCTTGCCGCCGGTCAGCCGCCAGATCAAAAAGCTGTCGATGGTGCCGGCGAGCAATTCGCCCTTCTCGGCGCGTTTTCTCGCGCCTTTCACCTTGTCCAGAATCCAGGCGATCTTGGTGCCGGAAAAATAGGGATCGAGCAGGAGGCCGGTCTTGCGGGTGAACTTTTTCTCCAACCCCTGCTTCCTGAGTTTCTGGCACAGCGACGCGGTGCGCCGGTCCTGCCAGACAATGGCATTGTGGATCGGCTTGCCGGTCGCCCTGTCCCAGATGACGACGGTCTCGCGCTGATTGGTGATGCCGATCGCGGCCACGTCGGAAGCATTCCGGCCGGCCTTCTTCAGCGCCGCCTTCACGGTCGACACCACACTCGCCCAGATATCTTCCGGATCGTGCTCGACCCAGCCGGAGGCCGGATAGTGCTGGGCGAATTCCTTTTGCCCGCTGCCGGCGACCTTCATCTCGCCGTCGAACAGGATCGCCCGGGTCGAAGTCGTGCCCTGGTCGATGGCAAGGATATATCTGGTCAATTTCGGCAATCCTGTTTGATCTCAAGCCTGCCTTGATGAAGTTGCAGCCCGATCGGCGCGACGCAGACAGAAAGGTTTTTCAATTTCTCGCCTGAATTCAGCGCTTTGGATACTGCGTCCGCATAGCTGGATGCATCTGCGATGACCCGCACGGCGGAAGCAGGCAGAAGCTCGCGCGCGAGATTGTCATGGATCGGTTGAAAGACCGGATGCCGAGCGACCTTGAAGGTATGCGACTGGCCGCTGCGGTCGCTCAGCACGTATTCAAAATCCCTTGGCGCGGAGAGCTTTCTCAATGCGTATTCCGCGATGATCTCTGGAACGAGTTCATAGCCCAGCCGCAATTCGGGATTCTGCAGGACAAGGTCCAATCGATCCGAGGTAGCTTCGGTTTCGCTTTGATAGCCGTATTCAGCCAGATGCAGCTTTGCCAGTTGGAGGCTGAAATCCTGTGTGAAAAGCAGTTGCCCGTTCTCACCGGCAATAGCTGGAGCCCAAGGTGCGGCACGCCGAAAAAGCGAGAAAATCAACGTTCGCTCCCGTAGCGTTTGCCGGGGCACGATGCCCCGGCAAACTGTAGTTGCAGAAACTTACTTTTGCCAGCTCTTCACCAGTTCGTCGTAGTTGATGGTGACCGGCTTTTCCTTCTCGTTCTCGATCTTCAGCTGAGGAGCGAGATTGCCTTTCTTGACCGCGTCGGCGTTCCAGTAGGCGAGGTCATGCTCTTCGGCCATCTTCGGGCCGATATCGCCCTGGATGCCGGCCTTTTCCAGGCGTTCCATGACCTTTTCCTGCTCGGAGCAAAGCGAGTCCATCGCCTCCTGCGCCGTCTTGGCACCCGACGACGCATCGCCGATCGCCTGCCACCAGAGCTGTGCCAGCTTCGGATAGTCGGGCACGTTCGTACCTGTCGGCGACCACTGAACACGGGCCGGCGAGCGATAGAACTCGATCAGGCCGCCGAGCTTCGGAGCGCGTTCCGTGAAGCTCTTGTCCTGGATCGTCGACTCGCGGATGAGCGTCAGGCCGACATGGCTCTTCTTCACATCGACCGTCTTCGACACGACGAACTGCGCATAGAGCCAGGCGGCCTTGGCGCGATCGTCAGGCGTGGACTTGAGAAGCGTCCATGAACCCACGTCCTGGTAGCCGAGTTTCATGCCGTCCTTCCAGTAGACGCCATGCGGCGAGGGAGCAAAGCGCCATTTCGGGGTGCCGTCCGCGTTCACGACCGGCAGCCCGTCCTTGACGAAGGAGGCGGTGAAGGCGGTGTAAGTGAACATCTGCTGCGCGACCGTGCCCTGCGACGGGACGGGGCCGGATTCGCCGAACGTCATGCCCTGGGCTTCCGGCGGCGCATAGGCCTTCAGCCAATCCAGGTACTTCTGGATCGAATACACGGAAGCCGGGCCATTGGTGTCGCCGCCGCGCGCGACGCACGAGCCGACAGGCTGCGACTTCTCGTTGACCTTGATGCCCCATTCGTCGACCGGAAGACCGTTCGGCAGGCCCTTGTCGCCATTGCCGGCCATGGACAGCCAGGCATCGGTGAACCGCCAGCCGAGCGACGGGTCCTTCTTGCCGTAGTCCATGTGGCCATAGACCTTCTTGCCGTCGATCTCGCGGCCGGTGAAGAACTCGGCGATGTCTTCGTAGGCCGACCAGTTGACCGGAACGCCAAGGTCGTAGCCGTACTTGGCTTTGAAATCGGCCTTGTTCTTCTCGTCGTTGAACCAGTCGTAGCGGAACCAGTAGAGGTTCGCGAACTGCTGGTCGGGCAGCTGGTAGAGGTCGCCGTCCGGAGCGGTCGTGAACTTGGTGCCGATGAAGTCGGCGAGGTCGAGGTTGGGATTGGTGACATCCTTGCCCTCATTCGCCATCCACTTGGTCAGGCTGCGCGCCTGCTGGTAGCGCCAGTGGGTGCCGATCAGGTCGGAGTCGTTGACGTAGGCGTCGTAGATGTTTTCGCCCGACTGCATCTGCGTCTGCAGCTTCTCGACAACATCGCCTTCGCCGATCAGGTCGTGAGTGATCTTGATGCCGGTTATCGCGGTGAAGGCGGGCGCCAAAACCTTGGACTCATAGCTATGTGTATCGATGGTCTCGGAGACCACCTTGATGTCCATCCCGGCGAAAGGCTTCGCCGCATCGATGAACCATTGCATCTCGGCTTCCTGGGCGCCGCGATCGAGCGTCGACAAATCCTTGATTTCGGTATCGAGGAAGGTCTTGGCTTCATCCATTCCGGCGTAGGCCTGGCCTGCTCCCCAGAGCAGGGCAAGCGCAGTCGTTGATGTTAAAAATTGCCTTCGCATTTCGTTTCCTCCACTTTTCAGTTTCAAGTGCGATCTGGAGCGGCCGCCGGCACGCGGTTGCTCCAACAGTTTCCCCCTCTATACGTAGCGGAACACGCCGACGGCGTAGACTACGGAGAGAGCGAGAGCCCACCACAGGTTGGGTCCGACAAGACCCAGCCAAGCGAGATGGATAAAGGCGCTGCCAAGCAGCGAAACAAAGAGGCGGTCGCCGCGCGTCGTCTCGAAGCGCAGGACGCCGACCCGGGGATTGCCGCCAGGCGAGGCGTATTCCCAGACCGCCATGCCACAGAGCAGCACCAGGATCGTGATGAAAAAGATTGCCGTCGGCAGCGTCCACGCCATCCAGGTGAGATTCATGGTCATCCCCTCCCCAGGGCGAAGCCCTCGGCGATGGTGTTGCGGATGAACTCGTGCGTTTGTTTCATCACACCCTCCCTAGGGCAAAGCCCTTGGCGATGTAGTTGCGGACGAACCAGATCACGAGCGCGCCTGGAAGGATGGTGAGCACGCCGGCGGCGGCGAGCACGCCCCAGTCGAGCCCCGAGGCCGAGACCGTGCGCGTCATGATCGCCGCGATCGGCTTGGCGGCGGTCGTGGTCAAGGTGCGCGCGATCAGCAGCTCGACCCATGAGAACATGAAGCAGAAGAAGCAGGCCACGCCGACGCCGCTTGCGATCAGCGGCATGAAGATTTTCAGGAAGAAGCGCGGGAAGGAATAGCCATCGATATAGGCGGTCTCGTCGATCTCCTTCGGCACGCCGGACATGAAACCCTCGAGGATCCAGACCGCCAGCGGCACGTTGAACAGGCAGTGCGCCAGCGCCACCGCGATGTGCGTGTCGATCAGGCCGAAGGCCGAATAGAGCTGGAAGAACGGCAGCGCGAACACCGCGGGCGGCGCCATGCGGTTGGTCAACAGCCAGAAGAAGAGGTGCTTGTCGCCGAGGAACCGGTAGCGCGAGAAAGCGTAGGCCGCCGGCAGCGCCACCGAAACCGAGATCACCATGTTCATGACCACATAGATGATCGAATTGATGTAGCCCTTGTACCAGGACGGGTCGGTGAAGATCACAATGTAGTTGGCCAGGGTCGGGCTCTTGGGCCACAGCGAAAACGCGCCCAGGATTTCCTGATTGGTCTTGAAGCTCATATTGACCAGCCAGTAGATCGGCAGCATCAGAAAGATGATGTAGATCGTCGGCACCAACCACCAGAACCGGGATTCTTCGCCGCGCCGGCGCATCAGTCGCGCAAGCTGGTCCTGCGACAAGGTGCTGGCGAGCCCGTCCGAAACGGCCGTCTCACGCACTCGGTCCTGCCTCGTCGTTCCTTCGTTGGCGCCGCTCATCTCAGCGCTCCGCATCGACATTGGTCATGACGGTGTAGAACACCCAAGACAGCAAAAGGATGATCAGGAAGTAGATGATCGACATGGCGGCCGCCGGCCCGAGATCGAACTGACCGATCGCAATCTTGACCAGGTCTATCGACAGGAACGTCGTCGAATTGCCAGGGCCTCCGCCCGTGACGACGAACGGCTCGGTGTAGATCATGAACGAGTCCATGAAGCGCAGCAGCACTGCAATCAGAAGCACACGGTTCATCTTCGGCAGCTGGATGTAGCGGAACACTGCCCAGCGTGAGGCGCCGTCGATCTTGGCCGCCTGGTAGAAAGCATCGGGGATCGAGACCAGTCCGGCGTAGCAGAGCAGAACGACGAGGCTTGTCCAGTGCCATACGTCCATCAGGATGACCGTCACCCAGGCATCAGTCGGATCGTTGACGTAGTTGTAGTCGAAGCCGAGCGCCGACAGCGTGTAGCCGAGCAGGCCAATGTCGATGCGGCCGAATACCTGCCAAATCGTGCCGACGACGTTCCACGGGATCAGCAGCGGCAGAGCCATCAGCACCAGGCAGACCGGCACGCCCCAGCCTTTCTTGGGCATGTTGAGAGCGATGAAGATGCCGAGCGGAATCTCGATGGCGAGGATGGTTGCGGAAAAGATCAGGTTGCGGACCATCGACAGCCAGAAGCGTTCCGACTCCAGAATTTCGGTGTACCAGTCCGAGCCGTTCCAGAAGAAGACGTTGTTTCCGAACGTGTCCTGCACCGAATAGTTGACCACCGTCATCAGCGGGATCACCGCCGAGAACGCCACCAGCAGGAGGACCGGCAGCACCATGAACCAGGCCTTGTTGTTCCAGGTCTTCTCCATCTAGGCCTCCATCTCGACACGCCAGGAATCGGCATAGATGTTGATGCCGGCCGGATCGAACCGCACCTTCGGATCGGCGGGCAGGGTCTCGTCCTCACCGATCACGGCAGAAATATCGCGGCCTTCGAGCTTGGCGCGCACCACCTTGTGGCGGCCGAGATCCTCGACCTTGCTGACCTGCACGGCCATGCCTTCGCGGCCGAGCCGGACATATTCGGGACGGATGCCGAGCTCGACGGCGCCGCTGGCTGACTTGGGTGCGCCCGGCAGTTCGATTCGCTGCGAGCCGAGCGTCGCCGTCTTGCCGTCGATTGCCACCGGCATGACGTTCATGCCCGGCGAGCCGATAAAATAACCGACAAAGGTATGGCGTGGCCGTTCGAACAATTCGGCTGGTGTGCCGATCTGCACGATGCCGCCATCATACATAACCACGACCTGCTCGGCGAAGGTCAGCGCCTCGGTCTGGTCGTGGGTCACATAGACCATGGTGTAGCCAAAGCGGCGGTGCAACTGCTTCAGCTGCGAGCGCAGCACCCACTTCATGTGTGGATCGATGACGGTCAGCGGCTCGTCGAACAGGATGGCGTTGACGTCGGAGCGCACCAGCCCGCGGCCGAGCGAGATCTTCTGCTTCTGGTCGGCGGTCAGGCCCCTCGCCTTCTTCTTCGCCCAGGACGCCAGATCGATCATCTCCAACGTCTCGCGAACCTTGCGGTCGACATCGGCTTCCGGCACGCCGCGGTTGCGCAGCGGGAAGGCCAGATTATCGTAGACGGTCATGGTGTCGTAAATGACCGGGAACTGGAACACCTGCGCGATGTTGCGCTCCTGCGTCGATAAATTGGTCACGTCCTTGCCGTTGAACAGCAACTGGCCGTGCGAGGGGTGCAACAATCCCGAAATGATGTTGAGCAGCGTGGTCTTGCCGCAACCGGAGGGCCCGAGCAGCGCATAGGCGCCGCCGTCCTCGAAGACATGATGCACTTCCCGCAGCGCGAAATCGGCATCCTTCTGCGGGTTCGGCAGGTAGGAATGTCGGACATGGTTGACGTCGATGCGTGCCATCTCTTTGCCCTCAAGCCGCCAGCTTCGGCGCAGTCACGGCGCTGCCGTGCTCGTCGAAAACCATGATGTGGCGCGGATCGATGAACACCTCGACCACCTCGTCTGGCTCGAAATGCCTGATACCATGGGTCAGCATGACCCAGCGCGCATCGGCGAAATCGAGATGGATGAAGCTCTCCGATCCGGTGATCTCGGTGATCGTCACCTTGGCACGCACCGGCACCGCCGCCGCATTGGGCCGCTCGAGCGACAGGTGGTGCGGCTGAAAACCGATCGTATAGAGGACGTCGGCAATGCCGGAGAGTTCGACCGGCACCGGCAGGTTCACGCCGCCCTCGAGCAGGAAATCCCGACCCTTCTTGGCGAGCACGATGGTGTTGAGCGGCGGATCGGAAAACGTCCTGGCTGTCACCAGATCTACCGGCTTGCGGAACACCTCGATGGTCGGTCCGAACTGGGTGATCCGCCCTTCAGAAAGCGTCGCCGTGTTGCCGCCGAGCAGCAGCGCTTCGTGCGGCTCGGTCGTGGCATAGACGAAGATTGTGCCGGCGGCGGCGAAGATCCTGGGCAATTCGGCGCGCAGTTCCTCGCGCAATTTGTAGTCGAGATTGGCCAGCGGTTCGTCGAGCAGCACCAGGCTGGCGTTCTTGACGATGGCGCGCGCAAGTGCGGTGCGCTGCTGCTGGCCGCCCGACAGGCTGAGCGGCGTGCGGTCGAGATAGGGTGTCAGCTTGAGAAGAGCGGCGGCTTCACGCACCTGGCTGTCGATCCTGGCCTGCTCGATGCCGGCCACCCGCAGCGGCGAAGCGATGTTCTCATAGACGGTCATCGCCGGATAGTTGATGAACTGCTGGTAGACCATAGCGATCTTGCGCTTCTGCACCGGCACGCCGGTGACATTCTGGCCGTCGAACCAGATCGAACCGGAGGTCGGCACGTCCAGGCCGGCCATCAGCCGCATCAGGCTTGTCTTGCCGGAAAGCGTAGGTCCGAGCAGGACGTTGAGCGAGCCGTGCTGGAGCGTCAGCGACACGTCGCTTATATGCTCGACCGCGCCGACCGCCTTGGTGACGTTTCTCAGTTCCAGCATGACGCCTCCTCCCAGGCCTTCCGCATCAGCTCAAACCCCTCTTCATTCGGCAGCCGCGACATGGCGCCGGCTTATGCCGCGCATGAATTCATCGAGCGCCGCCACCTGCTCGCGGCTGAGATGCAGACCGCGCTTGGTCCGGCGCCACAATACATCTTCTGATGTGACGGCCCATTCGTTTTGAACGAGATAGCGCACCTCGGCCTCATAGAGATCGGCGCCGAAGTTGCGGCCGAGATCGACGTTCGATTTGGCCAGCCCCAACAGCATCCTCGCGCGGGTTCCATAGAGCCGGGTCAACCGGCGAGCCAGGCGCGCGTCGAGGAATGGATAAGCGGTTTTCAATTTCGCCACTTCGGCATCGAAACCGGTGGCCGGGAAATCGCCGCCCGGCAGTGGCGCGTTTGCCGTCCACGGCTTGCCGCGCTTGCCGAGAAAACCCTCGATCTTTTCCAGCATCGATTCCGACAGCCGGCGATAGGTGGTGATCTTGCCGCCGAAGGCGTTGACGATCGGGGCGGCGCCCTCGCCGCCATCGGCCTTGAGCACATAGTCGCGCGTCGCTTCCTGCGCCTTGGAGGCGCCGTCATCATAGAGCGGACGGACGGCCGAATAGGTCCAAACGATGTCCGAGCGCTTGACGGGTTGGGCGAAATATTCGCTTGCCGCGGCGCAGAGATAATCGATCTCGGTGTCGCTGATCTTCACGTCATGCGGATCGCCGGGATAATCCTGGTCGGTGGTGCCGATCAGGGTGAACTCTTCCTCATAGGGAATGGCGAAGATGATGCGGCCATCCTTGTTCTGGAAGAAATACGCGCGTGGATCGTCGAACTTCCTGGCGATGACAATGTGGCTGCCCTGCACGAGACGAACATTGTGCACATCGTTGAGCCCGACGACGCCGGACAGCACATGATCGACCCAGGGGCCGGCGGCATTGACCAGCAGTCGCGCCTTGATCTCCTCGGTCTCGCCGGTCTGCAGATCCTCGATCTGGATTGCCCACAGGCCGTTTTCGCGGCGCGCGCCGGTCACTTTCGTGCGGGTGCGAACCGTGGCGCCGCGGTCGGCGGCATCACGTGCGTTCAGCGCCACCAGCCGCGCGTCATTGACCCAGCCATCAGAATATTCGAAGGCCTTCTTGAACAGCGGCTTCAAAGGCTTACCGGCCGGATCCCTGGCCATGTCCAGCGTCCGGGTCGCGGGCAGCAATTTGCGCCCGCCAATGTGGTCGTAGAGGAAGAGACCGAGCCTGATCAGCCAGGCCGGGCGCAGGCCCTTGGCATAGGGCAGCACGAAGCGCATTGGCCAGATGATGTGCGGCGCGTTCTTCCACAAAACCTCGCGCTCCATCAGCGCCTCGCGCACCAGGCGGAATTCGTAGAATTCGAGGTAGCGCAGGCCGCCATGGATCAATTTGGTCGAACCCGAGGAGGTTCCGCTGGCGAGGTCGTTCATCTCGGCGAGAAACACGGAAAAGCCACGACCGACGGCATCACGGGCAATGCCGCAGCCATTGATGCCGCCACCTATGACGAAAATGTCACGGATCGGAGATGCGTCCACAATTCCTCCAACGATTTCGCATTGCACCATTTTTGGGCATTTACGAAACCGTGTCGGAATTATTTCGAAATGATAACGAATGTCAAACGAAATATCACGAGCGCGTGATATCGGGTGAAAACCGCCTAGGCGAGCGACGTCTCGATCAGCTGAACCTCGGCCTCCTGGCAGATCTTGCGCACTGACGGGATGTCGCAACGATCGGTGATGAAGGTGTTGACCTGCGACAGATGGCCGATGCGCACCGGTGCGGTTCGCTCGAATTTGGTCTGGTCGGAAACCAGGATGACATGCCTTGCATTGGCGATGATCGCCTGCGCCACCTTGACCTCGCGAAAATCGAAATCGAGCAAGGCGCCGTCATGGTCGATGGCGGATGCACCGATCACCGCGTAGTCGACCTTGAACTGCCTGATGAAGTCGACCGCCGCCTCGCCGACCACACCGCCATCGGAACCGCGCACAACCCCGCCGGCGATCACCACCTCGATCGAGGGATATATCCGCAACCTATTGGCAACATTGATGTTATTGGTGATGACCATGAGACCGTTGTGATCGAGCAACGCCTTGCTGACCGACTCTGTCGTGGTGCCGATGTTGATGAACAGCGAGGCATTGTCGGGAATCAACCTGGCGGCCGCACGGCCGATCGCCTCCTTTTCGTCGGCGGCGATCTTGCGTCTCGCCTCATACTCCATGTTCTCGATGCCGGAGGGATACAGCGCGCCGCCATGGATGCGCGAGAGCAGCCGCTGGTCGCACAAATCGTTGAGATCCTTGCGTATGGTCTGCGGCGTCACATTGAAGTGGGTGGCCAGATCATCTACCAGCACGCGGCCATGATCCTTGGCCATCTGGATAATCTCGGCATGGCGTGGCGACAGATACATGGGGCAACCTCCCGTTTTCGTTTTTCTTGTTTATAGTCGAAAACGAAATCGATGGAAAGGCATAAGCCGGCTAACGAAATCAGCGATCCAGGCCACGTGCTACTTCAGTAATGACGACAAAAGCCGCATCGACATCGGCGGCGGTCGCCTCGAACTGTCCGACCTGGAACCGGATTGCGATCCTGTCGTCGACCCTCGTCTGCGTCAGGTAAATACGGCCATCGTCATTGATCGCATTGACCAGGCGCAGATTGTGCTCGTCCGCATCGGTTGCGGTCTTGTGTCGGAACGAGAACAACGACAGCATCGGTTCGCTGACGATCTCGAAATCCGGCTCCCTTGCCAGCCGCGCCGCCAACCCTTCGCTCCACCCGACATGATTGCGGATCATCGTGCGCAGATTTTCCAGGCCATGGGCGCGCAGCAGGAACCACAATTTCAGCGCGCGGAAGCGCCGGCCAAGCGGCACCGACCATTCGGAATAGTTGATGATGCCGTCATGACCGTGCGTCTTCAGATAATCCGGCTTGATGGCCAGCGTCCTGACATGGCTCTCGGGATCGCGCAGGAACTGGATCGAGCAGTCGAACTGCGCGCCCAGCCATTTGTGCGGATTGAAGACGATCGAATCGGCGCCTTCGACGCCTGTCCAGAAATGCCGATACTCCGGACAGATCATCGCCGATCCCGCCCATGCGGCGTCGACGTGAAGATAAAGCCCATGCCGCCGTGCGACCTCGACAACCGCTGCAATGTCGTCGGTGCCGCCGGTGCTGGTGCCGCCTACGCAAGCGATGATGCCGGCCGGCTGCATGCCGGCTTCCAGGTCGGCGGCGATTGCCGCCTCGAGTGCTGCCGTGTCCATGGCGCGAAAGCGGCCGCCGACCGGAATGCGCACGAGATTGTCCTCGCCGATGCCGGACACCCAGATCGCCCGGTCGATCGACGTGTGCACCTGATCGGAGGAATAGATGCGCAGCCGCGCCTGCCCTGCCAGGCCTTGTTTGTTGCCTTGCCAATCGAGCGCCCGCTCGCGCATGGTCAGCACCGCGGCCAGTGTCGCCGACGAGGCTGAATCCTGGATCACCCCGGAAAACCCTTCGGGCAGGCCGAGCGCCTGGCGCATCCAGTCGACGGTGCGCGTTTCGAGTTCGGTCGCCGCCGGCGACGTTTGCCAGAGCATGCATTGCGCGGCCATCGCCGAAACCAGATATTCCGCCACCACCGAGACCGGCGCCGCATTGGCCGGGAAATAGGCGAAGAAACGCGGATGCTGCCAATGTGTCATTCCAGGCAGAATCTTCTCTTCGAAGTCGGCGAAGATCCGGTCCATCGGTTCGGCGTCTTCGGGCGGCGACGCCTCTATGCCTCGGAAAATGTCGCCAGGCTCGACCAGCGGCCGCACCGGCCGCTCGCGCAGCGTATTGCGGTAGTCGGCGCCCCAGTCGGCGGCGCGCCGCGACCATTGCCGGAAATCATCGTTGTTCATCCTGTCCTCCCGACATGATCCATCGCTACCATCCATCGCGGCTGGTCTCTTTATTAATTAACGCGTGAAATATATGCAACCAGCAACGGATGCCGCACGCCTCAGCCGGGGAAATCCGGCAGGCTGGCAAAGGCCGTCTTCAGCGCATTCGACCAGCCGTCGGAGATCGTGCGGTAGTACTGGTCATCCTGGCCGATCCGCTTCTTCAATCCGACCTTGAAGGCGTCCTTCTCCAGGAAGAGCAGGTCGAGCGGCAAGCCGACGGACAGGTTCGACTTCAACGTCGAATCGAACGACACCAAAAGCAGCTTCACCGTCTCGGCCAGGCTCATCGTCCTTTCGTAGGCGCGGATGATGATCGGCTTGCCGTATTTGGTCTCGCCGATCTGGAAAAACGGCGTGTCATCGGTCGATTCGATGAAATTGCCTTCGGGATAGATCATGAACAGGCGCGGCTCGCTGCCCTTGATCTGACCGCCGAGGATGAAGGACGCATTGAAATAGGAATCCGCCTTTTCGCCAGCGGGTGACGAATTGGCGATGACCTCCTTGACCGTGTCGCCAACAATGCGGACCGTTTGGTACATCGACGGCGTTTCGAGCACCGTAGAATGCCTTTCGGAGATCGCCTTGGTGCGCTCGTCGAGCAGGCTGACCACGGCCTGCGTCGTCGCCAGATTGCCCGCCGACATCAAAACGATGACACGCTCGCCCGGCTCTTCCCAGACATGCATCTTGCGAAAGGTGGAGATGGAATCCATGCCTGCATTGGTGCGCGTGTCCGACATGAACACGAGCCCGCGGTCGATCTTCAGGCCAACGCAATAGGTCATGGAATCTCTTCTAGAGCAATTCCAGGAAAAGTGTGAAGCGGTTTTCCGTGCGGAATTGCGTTAAAACAAGGGGATAGAGCGGTTCGGCGTTCCTTGAAACGATGAATCGCTCGGCAGCAATCGTGCGGAGGATTACTGCTCCACCGTGACGGTGACGGCAAGCCGTTCTTCCGCCTGTCCCAGCCGAATTCCCGACACCGGCGTGGCGTCGCGGTAATCGCGGCCCGTTGCCACCTTTACATAACGCTCGTCGGGTGAAATGCCATTGGCGGCATCAAAGGCAACCCAGCCGAGACCCGAGACATGCGCTTCGGCCCAGGCATGGCTGGCCGCCTGCTCGACCGTGGCATCCAGCATCAGATAGCCGCTGACATAGCGAGCTGGAAAGCCCATGGCGCGGGCGGCGGCGGCAAAGATATGGGTATGATCCTGGCAGACCCCGGTCTTGAGCGCCAAGGCTTCCTCCGCCGGCGTCGTCGCGTTGGTGGTGCCGGGCGTGTAGGCGACGCGTTCGCCGATGATGGCCATCAGCCGGTGCAGCCTTTCAATGTCGCTGCCCTTGCCGACCGACGCGGCGAGATCGCGAACACCGCTGCCGATCGTCGTCAATGGTGTCTCATGGCTGTACAGCCAGAGCGGCGTAAAGCCCTGGTGTGGTCCCGAGACACCCGCGGTGTCGCGCGTCACCACTTCGCCTGATGCTTCCACAGTGATGAAGTCGCGCTCGCCCTCGACGCTCAACAGCCTTGTGTCGTTGCCGAAATGGTCGACGAAGCGGACCTCTTCGCGCGCGCCTTCGATCGCCAGAGCCCAGGACAGAATGGTCTGCGTCGATCCGCTGACCGGAAGCAGCCGCAGCCGCTGCAACAGATAGTGCACCGGCGTATCGTAACGGTACTCGGTCCGGTGGGTGATCTTCAGCCGCATGCTTCTATTCCGTTTGTGAGCACGATCTCCGGACAAACGGTTTCCATTTGTCTGAGAAAACCGGCTCCACCTTTCGGGACCATGCTCAATTGAACCGATAATCTTGTGCGATCTCTTCGCCCAGCTTGGTGTTGTCGCGAATGAAATTGGCCAGGAACTCATGCAGGCCGGCGTCGAATATGCCCTTGATCGACCCGGCTCTCAGCATTGTCTGCGTCTTCTCGGCCGTTGCGTGGCAGGCATGGCGCTCGCCGTAATCGTCACCGAGGAATTTCAGATGCTCCGACAGGAAGCGATAGCAGAACATCAGCGAGCGCGGCATCCGGACATTGAGGATCAGATAATCGGCAATGTTGGTCGGCTTGTAATCGGCGTCGTAGACCCAGCGATAGGAGCGATGCGCCGAGACCGAACGCAGGATCGATTCCCACTGATAATTGTCGAGCGTCGAGCCGACCCAGGAGATCGACGGCAGCAGCACATAATATTTCACGTCGAGGATGCGCGCCGTGTTGTCCGCGCGCTCGACATAAGTGCCGAGCTGCGAGAAGTCGAAGATCTCGTTGCGCAGCATGGTGCCGTAGAATGAGCCGCGGATCAGCGCCGTCTCGCGCTTGATGGCGTCGAGCACGCTGGGTAGGTCGCGCTCGTCGATCGGCCTGGCCAGCATCCGCTTCAGCGACATCCAGGCTTCGTTGATGCTTTCCCAGGTTTCGCGCGTCAGCGCGGTACGCACCATGCGGGCATTGTTGCGGGCCGTCTCGATCGACGCCATCGTGCTCGACGGGTTCGACGTGTCGCGCAACAGGAAGTCGGCGACATTGGCGGCGGTATAGTCAGAATATTTCTGGCTGAAGGTGACGTCGGAACCGGCGCTGAGCAGCACCGAACTCCACTCTTCCGAGGCGCTCTGCGTGCGGGTCAGCGCCATGCGCAAACCGGCATCGACCAAGCGCGCCATGTTCTCCGCCCGCTCGATATAGCGATTCATCCAGTAAAGCCCGTTGGCGGTGCGGCCGAGAAGCATATCAACGTGCCCCGATTTTGAGCGAGTAGCGAGTAGCGAGTAGCGAATAGGGAATGCGTCTCATGATTGCTGCGTCCCCCTGCTCGTCTCAATCATCCAGCACCCAAGTATCTTTCGTCCCGCCGCCTTGCGAGGAATTCACGACCAGCGAGCCTTCCTTCAGCGCGACACGCGTGAGGCCGCCCGGCACGATCTGGATGCGATCGGAGACCAGCACATAAGGCCTGAGATCGACATGGCGCGGCGCCAGCCCCTTTTCCGTCAGGATCGGGCATGTCGACAGCGCCAGCGTCGGCTGGGCGATGTAATTCGAAGGTTTTGCCTGGAGTTTCTTGGCAAAGGTCTCGCATTCCTTCTTGGTCGCAGCCGGCCCGACCAGCATGCCGTAGCCGCCGGAACCATGGACTTCCTTGATCACCAGTTCGTCGATGTGCTCGAGCACGTATTTCAGGCTGTCGGGCTCCGAGCAGCGCCAGGTTGGGATGTTGCCCAGGATCGCCTTGCGGCCGGTGTAGAATTCGATGATCTCGGGCATGTAGGAATAGATCGCCTTGTCGTCGGCGATGCCGGTGCCCGGCGCATTGGCGATGGTGATGTTGCCGGCCCGATAGACATCCATGATGCCGGGTATGCCAAGTGCGGAGTCCGGCCGGAAGGTCAGCGGGTCGAGGAAGGAATCATCGACGCGGCGGTAGAGCACATCGATCTGCTTGTAGCCTTCGGTCGTGCGCATGGCGACATGGCCGTCGACCACGCGCAGGTCCTGGCCTTCGACCAATTGCACACCCATCTGGTCGGCGAGGAAGGCGTGTTCGAAATAGGCGGAATTGAAGCTGCCGGGCGTCAGCACCGCGATGGTCGGCGCGCCCTTGGTACTTTGCGGCCGCACCGCCGCCAGCGACTGGCGCAGAAGCTGCGGGTAGTTTTCCACCGGCCGCACCTTGATCTTCTGGAACAGCTCGGGGAACAGCTGCATCATCGTTTCGCGGTTCTCCAGCATGTAGGAGACGCCCGACGGCGTGCGCGCATTGTCCTCCAGCACGTAGAATTCGTCCTCCGAGATGCGGACGATGTCGACGCCGATGATATGGGTGTAGACGCCGGCCGGCGGCCTGACCCCTATCATTTCCGGCAGGAACGCCTCGTTCCTGGCGATCAATTCCCTGGGAACGCGCCCTGCCCGCAGGATTTCCTGGCGATGGTAGATGTCGTCGAGGAAGGCGTTCAGCGCCTGCACGCGTTGCTCGATGCCTTGCGTGAGGCGGCGCCATTCATTGCCTGAAATGATGCGGGGAACGATGTCGAACGGGATCAGCCGCTCGGAAGCTTCCTGCTCGCCATAAACGGCGAAGGTGATGCCGGTCTTGCGGAAGACGCGTTCGGCGTCCTGCATCTTCTCGGTCAGCCTGGCTGGATCCTGCTCCTTCAGCCAGCGATCATAAGCCGAATACGGTCTTCTCAATCCGGAGACTTCCGGAAGCATTTCATCGAACGCTGCCAATCGCATACTCCCCTGTGACGCCATTTCACTGACGTCGCCGGAGAAAATCAAGCGCAATCGGTGATTTGGGAGATACGGGCGATCAGTATGTTGCGCCTGCCTAAAATTGAGGCAGGTGAAATATGACCTTGATCAGCCTTTGCCTCGTGCCCGGGCAAATGCGTTTCCAGGCTAGAAAGCGCGAAACGTGACGACGGTGAACGTGTCCTTGATGCCGGGGAGAATCTGCACCTTCTCATTGACGAAATGGCCGACGTCTTCCTCGTCGTCGACGTAGAATTTGGCGAGCAGATCGTAATTGCCGGCGGTGGAGTAGATTTCCGAGGCGATCTCGGCATCGGCAAGCGCGCTGGCAACCTCATAGGATTTGCCGAGCTCGCATTTGATCTGCACGAAAAACGCCTTCATGGCTTCGTCCCGCTAAACGTCCAAGTCCAGCGGCCCTTCTGGCAGACTGGAGGCGGGCTTTCAAGCGCTGGAATCCGTACTCAGCCGGCCCAGGCCTGGGCCCCGACCTTCCGCAGCTCCGCCACCGGCATGCACCTCCCGCCGATCGCCAGCGATTATTCGCGATCGCTGAAACCGCGATGCGCTGCCGAGCGTATGTTATGATGCGCCTTCGGACAGCGCCATTTCGAGGGAAGATATTTCGCGGGATAACGGAGACAGGCCATGCGCCGCGCCTTTTTCGCAATCGCAGTCGTTCCATTCCTCTTTGTGTCGTCGGCATTGGCCGGTGATGCCGAGATCAAGGCAGGCCAGTCTGTCATCGATGGCCAGTTGAAGGCCCTCATCGCCAATGACGGCGCCACCGCCTACAGCTTCGCCGCCCCGAATGTGAAGCGGATCTTCCCGACCGTCGACGCTTTCATGAACATGGTGACCAACGGCTACCCGCCGGTGCGCAAGCCGCGGACCTATTCCTTCGGCAAGGTCGAGGAGACCGCTCCTGGTTCGATCGTCCAGCAGGTGCTGATCGTCGGCCCCGATGGCAAGGACTACGAGGCGGTCTACACGCTGCAGCAACAGCCCGACGGCACGTTCCAGATCACCGGCTGCAGCCTGCGCGCTTCGAATTCGCTCAGCACCTGAAGCTTCACAGCAACGGGATATCGCCCCTCGCCCAGCCCTCGGTGATTTCCGCGCCGCGTGCCTCGAAGGTGCCGGCCTCGATCGCAGCGCGGATGTCCTGCATCAGTTTCTGGTAGTAGGACAGGTTGTTCCACGTCAAAAGCATTGCGCCGAGCGCTTCTTGAGAGCGCACCAGATGATGCAGATAGGCGCGTGAGTAGTCCCGGGCGGCCGGGCAGTCGCTTTCCTCGTCGAGCGGCCGTGGATCGTCGGCATGGCGGGCGTTGCGCAGATTGACCTTGCCGCGCCTTGTATAGGCAAGGCCGTGGCGGCCGGCCCGTGTCGGCATCACGCAGTCGAACATGTCGATGCCGCGCGCCACCGATTTCAGGATATCGTCGGGCGTGCCGACACCCATCAGATAGCGCGGCTTGTCCGCTGGCAGTTCCGGGCAGGTGATGTCGAGCATCTCGAGCATCACCGCTTGCGGTTCGCCGACGGCCAGGCCGCCGACCGCATAGCCCTTCAGCTCCATCGCGCTCAGCGCCTGCGCCGAGCGCTCCCGCAGCGCCGCGTTGTCGCCGCCTTGCACGATGCCGAACATCGCCTTGCCCGGCTGATCGCCGAACGCCGTCTTGCAGCGCTCGGCCCAACGCAGCGACAGCTCCATGGCGCGCTCGATTTCCTTCATCTCGGCCGGCAGCGCCGTGCATTCGTCGAGCTGCATCTGGATATCGGAATCGAGCAATCCCTGGATCTCTATCGAACGCTCCGGCGACATCTCGTAGGCGGCGCCATCGATATGCGAGCGGAAGGTGACGCCCTTTTCGGTCAGCTTTCTCAGCTTCGACAGCGACATCACCTGGAAACCGCCGCTGTCGGTCAGAATCGGATGCGGCCAGCGGGCGAACTCGTGCAGGCCACCGAGCCGCGCCACACGCTCGGCGCCGGGCCGCAGCATCAGATGATAGGTGTTGCCCAGGATGATGTCGGCGCCGACACCGCGCACCTGGTCCATATACATGGCCTTGACGGTGCCGCCGGTGCCGACCGGCATGAAGGCCGGCGTGCGGATTTCGCCGCGCGGCATGTCGATCACGCCGCGTCGCGCCTTGCCGTCGGTTGCCAGAACCTTGAAGCTGAACGGCTTAGCCATTGAATTCCTTGTCGTGGACCGGGGCGTCCGGCGCCTGATTGTCGAGCGACTGGCGGTCGCTTGTCTCCGCTCGGAAAAGCAGGCTTGCGTCGCCATAGGAATAGAATCTGTAACGGCTCTCGATGGCATGCGCATAGGCCGCGCGCATCGTGTCGAGGCCGCTGAAGGCCGAAACCAGCATGAACAGAGTCGAACGCGGCAGATGGAAATTGGTCATCAGCACGTCGGCGGTGCGAAAACGGTAGCCGGGCGTGATGAAGATATCGGTCGGACCGGACCACGCAGCCAGAGTACCGTCCTCACGCGCCGCACTCTCCAGCAGACGCAGCGAGGTCGTGCCGACGGCAACGATGCGCCCGCCCCTTGCTCTTGCGGCATTCAGGACGTCCGCAGTGGCTTCGCTGACCGAACCGGTCTCGGCATGCATCTTGTGGTCGGCGGTGTCGTCCGCCTTCACCGGCAGGAACGTACCGGCGCCGACATGCAAGGTGACGAAGCGGCGTTCGATGCCCTTGCTGTCAAGCGCTGCAAAAAGCTCCGGCGTGAAATGCAGGCCCGCGGTTGGTGCCGCGACGGCGCCTTCCTCGCTTGCATAGATGGTCTGGTAGTCGGCCCGGTCGCGTTCGTCGTCGTCGCGTTTCGAGGCGATGTAGGGCGGCAGCGGAATGTGGCCGACCGCGTGCAGCGCCTCGTCGAGGAACGGCCCCGACAGATCGAAGCCAAGCAGCGCTTCGCCGCCCTCGCCTTTCTCGATCACCGTGGCGTCGAGCTGACCGAGCAAACAGGAATTGCCGTCATGGCCGAAATGGATGCGGTCGCCGGCGGCAATGCGCTTGCCCGGCCGCATGAAGGCCAGCCAGCGGTCCGGCGCCATGCGCATATGCAGCGTGGCTTCGACCTGCGCCGTCGCTTCGCCCCGCCGCCTTATGCCTTTGAGCTGCGCTGGAATGACCTTGGTGTCGTTGAACACCAGCACGTCGCCGGCCCTGAGCAAGGACGGCAGATCGCCGACCGTCCGGTCCTCGAGCCCTTCGCCTGATTTGACCAGAAGCATCTTGGCGCTGTCACGCGGCTGCGCCGGGCGGAGCGCGATGCGCTCCTCCGGCAAGTCGAAGTCAAAGAGATCGACGCGCATCAGTAGAGCCGGACGAGCAGCGCTCCGGCCAGCAGCAGCACCGCGCCGGCAACGCGGCCGAGCGAGATTTCACGCACCGCGACGCCGAGGAAGCCGACGCGGTCGATGAGCATGCCTGCCAGCAACTGGCCGGTGACCAGAAACGCCATCAGCGCGGCCGCACCGATGCGTGGCGTCAGGATAGTCGACAGCGTGACATAGAAACCGCCCAGCATGCCGCCGGCCACGAACAGCCAGGGCGCCGGCGCCTTCCAGTCGAGCGAGATGCCTTGCAGCTTCACCACTGTGACGGAGATGATGCCGAGCACGATCGCGCCCGACAGGAACGAAAACGCAGCCGCCGCGACCGGGAGGCCCAGGCCGCGCGCCAACTGCGAATTGATCGGCGCCTGAATGGCAATGAAGGCGCCGGACAGGATGCCGAGAAGCGACCAGACGACGCCCATCATTGTCGTTTGCCCTTACTTGACGTCGGCCGCGACCTTCAGCGACACGATCTTGTCGGGATCCTGCACCGGCTCGCCGCGCTTGATCTTGTCGACATTGTCCATGCCTTCGATGACCTGGCCCCAGACCGTGTACTGGCGGTTGAGGAAGGCGGCATCGTCGAAGCAGATGAAGAACTGCGAATTGGCCGAGTTCGGGTTCTGCGAGCGGGCCATCGAGCAGGTGCCGCGAGCATGGTTGGCGTTGGAGAATTCAGCCTTCAAATCCGGCTTTTCAGAGCCGCCCATGCCCGCGCGGGACGGCGCGAAGGAAGGCTTGCTCGAATTGCCGAACTTGACGTCGCCGGTCTGCGCCATGAAACCCTCGATGACGCGGTGGAAGACCACGCCGTCATAGGCGCCTTCCCTGGCCAGTTCCTTGATGCGGGCGACATGGCCGGGCGCCAGGTCGGGGAAAAGTTCGATGACGACCTTGCCCTTGGTCGTTTCCATGATGAGCGCGTTCTCGCGATCCTTGATTTCGGCCATGTCAGATATCCTTTTGAGAAAACAGAGTTATTCGACAATTTACTTGTCGGCGGCGATGCGCACCTTGATCATCCGGTCGGGATCGGTGACCGTGCCGTTGTCCGCCTGGTCGCCCTTCTTGATTTGGTCCACCAGTTCCATGCCGCTGACGACATTGCCGACGATCGTGTACTGGCCATCGAGGGGCGGTGCCGGAGCGAACATGATGAAGAACTGCGAATTGGCCGAATTTGGGTCCTGCGAGCGGGCCATGCCGACCACGCCGCGCTTATAATGTTCGGTCTGTGAGAATTCGGCCGGCAGGTCGGGCAGGTCGGAACCGCCGGTGCCGGCGGCCTCTGCGCTGAAACCCTTTTTCATATTGCCGAACTTGACGTCGCCGGTCTGCGCCATGAAGCCGTCGATGACGCGATGGAAGGCGACGTTGTCATAGGCGCCTTGGCGCACCAGCTTCTTGATCTGCTCGACATGCTTTGGCGCAAGATCGGGCCTCAGCGCAATGGTGACGTCGCCGTCCTTCAGCGTGATGATCATTGTGTTTTCCGGGTCGGCGGCGAAAGCCGAGACCGACACAGCCACAAGACCGGCGAGCACGACAAGGAACGAGGCTAGCTTTTTCAGCTGCATGGTTTTCTCCGAAAACTTACTTCTTGAACTTGGCTGTGAGCGCACCGGCAACCGCCGCCGGCACGAAGGGGCGAATGTCGCCGCCCATCGAGGCAATCTGGCGAACAAGTGTGGCGGTAATGGTGCGTACCGAAGGACTGGCGGGCAGAAAAACCGTCTGCAGTTGAGGCGCCATGGTCTCGTTCATGCCGGCCATCTGCATCTCATAGTCGAGGTCGGTGCCGTCGCGCAGGCCGCGGATCATGATCGAGGCGCCCTGCTTCCTGGCGGCGTCGATGACCAGCCCGTCGAAGGCGACGACCTTGATGCGGGCACCGTCGCTGCCGAATTCCGTCTTCGTCGCCGTCTCGATCAGCTTCACCCGCTCCTCGAAGGAAAACAGCGGTTGCTTGCCCGGATGGATGCCGATCGCCGCATAAACGATATCCGCCACGGCCAGCGAGGCCTTCAGCACATCGAGATGGCCGTTGGTCAGCGGGTCGAAGGAGCCGGCATAGAGGGCAATGCGTTCAGTCATGGCAGGTGCTTCTAATGCATGATCCCAAAAAGTGGAAACCGGTTTTTGGAAAAGATCATGCTCAAATGAAAGCTAGAGCCCGTTCCGTCTTCCGTCCATCAAGATGGAACAGGCTCTAGCGAGCCTCTCTCGCAAAGGCAAATCCGATCGGCGCGCCGGCCGTGAACCTTTTCCGGCACATGAACGACAGATGAACACGCTGATCACGAAGCCTTCACGCAGCGTTCACTAGGTTGCACCTTAATAAGATGAAACCAAAATCCCATCTATCCGTTGTTAGGCGCAGGAGAACACGCACATGCTGATCTACATGCTCGCCACCGCAATGACCGTCGCCATGCTGATCGCCACCGTATTTGGGCTGCATCAGGAGGCGCAACGCATCCGCGTCAAGGCAAACACCAAGCGCTTCGAAGGCTTCGGCCCGCGCAAGCCATATCGCCACTACTGATAAAGCCTGAACTTGCTGCCGCGCCGGCCAACTGGCCGGCGTTGCTACGTCAAAACCCGGGTGCCGGACTTAGTCCGCAACCTCCGGACCGGCGTCAGGCGCCGGAGCGGCATCAGCACCGCCCTCGACGGTCTCTTCGCTTTCTTCGTCCGCTTGCGGTTCCGATATCCGTTCGACCGAAACCACCTTCTCACCTTCAGCCGTGTTGAAGATGGTCACGCCCTTGGTGGCGCGGCTGGCGAAACGGATGCCGTTGACCGGAACCCGGATTACGGTGCCGCCGTCCGACACCAGCATGATCTGGTCGTCATTGCCGACTGGGAACGTCGCCACCAGCCTGCCAATCTCGGCTGCCTTCGACACGTCGGTGGCGCGGATGCCTTTGCCGCCGCGTCCAGTCAGGCGGAAATCATAGGACGACGAACGCTTGCCGTAGCCGAATTCGGTCACCGTCAGCACGTACTGTTCGTGCGCCTTGAGCTCTTCGTATCGGCTGTCGGAAAGCTCCGTCTCCTCGCCGATGTCCTCATTGGTCAGCGCGATCTCTTCCTCTTCCCCGGCCGTTTCCGTGGCCAGACGCCGCTCCGCCGCCGCGCGCTTCAGGTAAGCGGCGCGTTCCGCCGGCGAAGCATCGACATGCTCTATCACCGACATCGAGATGATGCGATCGGTCTCGGCCATGGTTATGCCGCGCACACCGACCGAATTGCGGCTCTGGAAGACGCGCACGTCGCCGACGGAGAAGCGTATGCACTGGCCGGAGCTGGCGGTCAGCAGCACGTCGTCCTTGTCGGTGCAGGTCTCGACACCGAGGATCTCGTCGCCTTCTTCCTCCAACTTCATGGCGATCTTGCCGTTGCGGTTGACCTGGACGAAGTCGGATAGATCGTTGCGGCGCACGGTGCCGCGCGTGGTGGCGAACATCACGTAGAGTTCGCCCCAGCTGGCCTCGTCCTCGGGCAGCGGCATGATGGTGGTGATGCGCTCGCCCTGCTCCAGCGGCAGCATGTTGATCAGCGCCTTGCCGCGTGACTGCGGATTGCCGATCGGCAGCCGCCAGACCTTTTCCTTGTAGACGATGCCGCGCGAGGAGAAGAACAGCACCGGCGTATGGGTGTTGGCCACGAACAGCCGGGTGACGAAATCCTCTTCCTTGGTCGACATGCCGGAGCGGCCCTTGCCGCCGCGACGCTGCGCCCGGTAGAGCGACAGCGGCACGCGCTTGATGTAGCCGGAATGGCTCACCGTCACGACCATGTCCTCGCGCTGGATCAGATCCTCGTCTTCCATGTCCGAACCGCCGTCGGTGAGTTCGGTGCGGCGCGGCGTGCCGAACTCGTCGCGCACGGCGGCAAGCTCGTCCTTGACGATCTGCTGGACGCGCGCGCGGGACGACAAAATGTCCAGGTAATCGATGATTTCGGCGCCGATCGTGTTCAACTCGTCGGCGATCTCGTCGCGACCGAGCGCGGTCAGGCGCTGCAGGCGCAGCTCGAGGATGGCGCGCGCCTGTTCCTCGGACAGATTGTAGGTGCCGTCCTCGTTGATGCGGTGACGCGGGTCATCGATCAGGAGGATCAGAGATTCCACGTCGCCAGAGGGCCAGCGCCGCTCCATCAACTGCTCACGCGCCGTCTGCGGATCCGGCGCGGTGCGGATCAGCTTGATGATCTCGTCGATGTTGGCGACGGCGATGGCGAGACCGACCAGCACATGGGCGCGGTCGCGCGCCTTGCGCAGCAGGAATTTCGTCCGCCTTGTGATCACTTCCTCGCGGAAGGCGACGAACGCCTTCAGCATATCGGTCAGGTTCATCACTTCCGGCTTGCCGCCGTTCAGTGCCACCATATTGGCGCCGAAGGAGGTCTGCAGCGGCGTGAAGCGGTAGAGCTGGTTGAGGATGACGTCGGCAACGGCGTCGCGCTTCAACTCGATGACGACGCGGTAGCCCTGGCGGTCGCTCTCGTCGCGGATATCGGAAATGCCCTCGATGCGCTTGTCGCGCACCAGTTCAGCCATCTTCTCGATCATCGACGACTTGTTCACCTGGTAGGGAACCTCGGTGATGATGATCGACTCGCGGTCGTTGCCGCGCTGTTCGATGTTGACCTTGCCGCGCATGACGATGGAGCCACGGCCGGTCGAATAGGCGTTGTAGATGCCCGAACGGCCAAGCACGATGCCCCCGGTGGGGAAATCCGGTCCCGGAATGATCTCCATCAACGCCGGCAGGTCGATCGCCGGATTGTCGATGAGGGCGATGGCGCCGTTGCAGATTTCGCTGAGATTATGCGGTGGAATGTTGGTCGCCATGCCGACGGCGATGCCGCCCGAGCCGTTGACCAAAAGGTTGGGAAACCGTGCCGGCAGAACCTTCGGTTCGCTGCCCGACGCGTCGTAAGTGTCCTGGAAATCGACGGTATCCTTGTCGATATCCTCCAAAAGCTCGTGCGCGACCTTGGTCAGCCGCGCTTCCGTGTAGCGCATCGCCGCAGGCGGATCGCCGTCGATGGAGCCGAAATTGCCCTGCCCGTCGATCAACGGAACGCGCAGCGACCAGTCCTGTGCCATGCGCACCAAGGCGTCATAGATGGAGGCGTCGCCATGCGGATGGTATTTACCCATCACGTCGGCGACCGGACGCGCCGACTTCACATATTTGCGGTTCCAGTGGTAGCCGCTCTCATGGGCGGCGAAGAGAATGCGGCGATGCACCGGCTTCAGGCCGTCGCGCACGTCCGGCAGCGCACGGCTGACGATCACGCTCATAGCGTAATCGAGATAGGAGCGCTGCATCTCCTCGACGATGGATATCGGCTCGATGCCGGTGGGGCCGCCGTCGGCGCCGCGCGGTGTCTTCTGGTCGGTCAAATCGGATCACAATCTAATCAGGAATCACTTGGTGCTTATATAGGAAGCAAGCCCGAAACTCCAACATGTCAGGCACTTTTCCAGTGTCATTTTTGGTGGTAATTTCAAATGGATACCGCTGATTGCGACGATATGGCCAAAGCGGTTTTCGCCGCACTGAGGCAAAAGCCCGCGTGAGCGCCTTTGCGAGCACTGGGCCGATTCACGAGACGGAAACAGCCAGTGTGTCACGGCGGGTGCGATACTGCCCCGGCGTCTCCCCCATGATCCGCCGAAACCGACGATTGAAGGTCGACAGATCGTTGAAACCGGCCTCGAAGGCGATCGCCGAGACCGCATCGTTGGACATGCGTAGCCGCACCGCCGCCCTATGCAATCGCGTCCTGAGCAGGAATTGGTAGGGCGTCATGCCCGCCACCTGCCGGAAGATGCGCAGGAAGTGATACGGACTGGTTGCCGTCTCATCGGCAAGTGCTGAAAGCGAGACCGGCCTATCGGCGTCCAGTTCGATCCGCCGCACTGCCTCGGCCACCCGTTTCTGATCGCGGCGGCTGGGCGCGCGCCCGACATGCGTAGCGCCAGAGGCTGTAGCCACGGCAGCACCGGCCAAGCGCAGGGAAAGTTCCTCGAAGGCGTCGATGTAGGCCATCTCGCGCGCGGTCTCCGCTTCGGCCAGGAGCGGCGCCAGTACCGGCAAAGGCGGCAGGCGCGCCGCCTCGAAAGCCAGCTTCCTGGCGCCCGGAACGCCAGCTGCGATCCGTTCCATGTAAGCCGGCTCGAAATGGAACGAGAGGCAACGGTCGCCGCTGCCATGCTCGTGCCCGCATTCGTAACATGTGCCGGGATTGCCGAGCAGGAGCGCGCCGGGCGCCAGCATCGCCGTGCCTTGCTGGGCGCGGTAGCGAAACGTGCCGCTGGTGACCGCAGCGACGCAGAAATCCTGATGCGCTTCCTCGAACGGCCGGTCGCCGGCGCCGGCCGTGCAAATGACGTCCGTCACGTGCCAACCGGCTCCGAATGCGAGACTATGCGTGGTCGTCGTCATACTCGAAATATAGCAATTTTTCCCAAGCCCAGAACCCCGTCACCGCCTAGTCCTAACGGTCTCCTGACAAGAAGAGACCGCAGCCATGTTCGATCAATCCTCGTTTGCCGAAGCCCTGCATAGCCCCGGACCGATCGAAGGGCTTGCCGAAAAACTGAGCCTTTACGGCCGCTTCGTCGGCTCCTGGACTTTCGACGCCTCGCGCCACCTCGAGGACGGTACGGTACTGACAGGGCATGGCGAGGTGCATTTCGGCTGGGTGCTGGAAGGCCGGGCGATCCAGGACGTCTGGATCCTGCCCGCGCGGGACGCTGGGCCCCAGCCTTCGCTCGGCAAATGGACCTTTTATGGCACGACGCTGCGCGTCTATGATCCCGGCGCGGATGCCTGGCACATCTTCTGGAGCGACCCGCGCAACCAGTATTTCAGCCGCCAGCTCGGCCGCGCCGAGGGTGACACGATCGTGCAAGTGGGCGCCGACGGCACCGGCAGTTCAGTACGCTGGAGCTTTTCACGCATCACCGAAAACTCCTTCCGATGGCTGGGCGAACGCTCGCAAGACAATGGCGCGACATGGCGGCTGGAGGTCGAATTCCTGGCGCGGCGAGCGGTTTGATCTCCGAGGATTGCAGCAGCCCAGAATAAAAGCGTCGCGATCCTTCGCGCTGCCCTCTGTCCCGCATCAACCACTTTCTCACGAACGGTTCCCACCGAACGAGCTTTGCTCTACCAATATTCTGTCCGGGCACGGCCCGGCGGGAGGGTCAGAGATGCCGAGTTTCGACAGCCTGTTCAATGCTTTCGTCACCATTCTCGTGACCATCGACCCGCCCGGGCTGGCGCCGCTGTTCCTCGCCGTGACGCGCGGCATGAACCGCGAGGAGCGCCAGCAGGTCTCGGTCCGGGCCTCGATCATCGGTTTCCTGGTGATGGCGTTGTTTGCGGTTGCCGGGGCCTCGATCCTGTCGGTTTTCGGCATAACGTTGCCGGCCTTCCGCGTCGCCGGCGGTTTCCTGCTGTTCTTCATCGCCTTCGAGATGGTGTTCGAGCGCCGGCAGGACCGCAAGGAAAAGATCGGCGACGTCGCCATCACCAAGGACATGATCCACAACATCGCCGCCTTCCCGCTGGCGATCCCGCTGATCGCCGGCCCAGGCGCCATTTCGGCGACGGTGCTGCTTTCCGGCTCGTTTCAAGGCTTTGCCGCGCAGGCGGCGCTGGTCGGCATCATCTTCGTCTGCCTCGCCATTACCTATCTGGTGTTCGTGCTGTCGGAACGCATAGATCGCATCCTCGGCCAGACCGGCCGCTCGATCCTGACCCGTCTGCTTGGCGTCATCCTGGCGGCACTGGCCGTGCAATTCGTCGCCGACGGCATCAAAGCGCTGATAGCAGGCTGACGCGGCGAAAATCCCGAAGCCGGTTCTATTTCGCCGTCGTGTCGATGACCTCGAAATCGTGGGTAATCGTGGCGGTCTTGGCCAGCATTGCGGAGGCCGAGCAATATTTTTCGATCGAAAGGTCGATTGCCCGTTTGACCTTGTCGGGCGAGAGTGCCCGGCCCTTGACGACGAAATGCATATGGATGCGTGTAAAAACCCTGGGCTCGGTTTCGGCCCGGTCGGCATCAAGCTCGACGACGCAGTCCTCGACCGCCTCGCGGCCCTTTTCGAGGATATGCACGACATCATAGGCCGAACAGCCGCCGGTGCCGATCAGCACCAGCTCCATCGGGCTTGGACCCGGAGTCCTGCCTTCCGGTCCGGGCGCGGTTCCGAGCACGACCTTGTGGCCGCTGCCGGATTCACCGACGAAGGTGCGTTCCTCGACCCATTTTACGCGTGCTTTCATCGAACTCGTCCTTCGCCATATTTCGTTGACCGCCAAGTCAGCGTTCAATTCGACAATGCAAAACCCCGAAAGTCCATGAGGGACTCTCGGGGCGCAATGTTTGACTTAAGCCAAAAATAACATCTGCTGTTGCGATCAGAACGGAATCTCGTCGTCCAGTTCGCGCGACGAGCCGCCGCCACCGCCCTTGGGAGCGCCACCACCGCGATTAAAGCCTTCGCTCGGGCTGGACTGGCCGAAATCGGAACCACGGCTGCTGCCGCCACCGGTATAGCCGCCGACCTGACCGCCTTCGCCCTGTCCGCGCGCGTCGAGCATCTGCAGCTCGCCACGGAATTTCTGCAGCACGACTTCCGTCGTGTACTTGTCGGCGCCGGTCTGGTCCTGCCATTTGCGTGTCTGCAACTGGCCCTCGACATAGACCTTCATGCCCTTCTTCAAATACTGCTCCGCCACCTTGGCGATGCCCTCATTGAAGATGACGACGTTGTGCCACTCGGTTTTTTCCTTGCGTTCGCCGGAATTCTTGTCGCGCCAGCTTTCCGATGTGGCGATGCGGATGTTGACGACCGGCTCACCCGAATTCAGGCGACGGATTTCGGGATCCGCGCCGAGATTGCCGACCAGAATGACCTTGTTGACGCTACCCGCCATGATATTTCTCCGCGCTCATCCGAAACAAATTTTTGTCGCAGCACCTTACAGGCTGCAGGCGATCGCCGCTTGCCATGGCTGCCTTTACCCACAAGGTTTTTGTTCCCTTTTCGTTCTTATCCGCATCGCTGCTTATTGTCAAGGAATGGCAGCAATGCCGAAGCCGATCATATGGGTTTGAAAAGACCGCTTGCCAAACCAATAAGTATGCACTTATGCTTTTGGCATGATCGAAGCAGAGATTTTTCGCGCACTGGCCGACCCGACGCGCCGCGCCGTCTTTGAGCGGCTGGCCGCCGGCGAGATGAGCGTGTCGGAATTGCGCACCGGTATGACGGTGTCGCAGCCCGCGGTGTCGCAGCATCTGGCGGTGCTGCGTGGCGCAGGCCTGGTGGTCGAGCGGCGAGCCGGCCGCAACGCCTATTACCGCGCCGATCCGCAGGGGCTTGTCCCCCTGCTCTCCTGGATCGAGCGCTACCGGACCTTCTGGCCGGAACGCATCGAAAGGCTGAAGGCGGTTTTGAAGGACATGGATCAATGAAGAAGGCGGGATTAGCGGCCAACGACGGCCAAGGCGACGCCGCGGATGCGCTTGAGTTCGAGTACGAGCTTGCCGAGCCGCCGGAAAAGGTCTGGCGGGCCCTGACCATACCGGAATTGCTGGCCGCCTGGATGATGCCGAACGACATCAGCCCCGAGATCGGCAACCGTTTTGCCTTCGCCGGACCGGACACGCCGATCGAATGCGAAATCCTCGACGCCGAACCCGAACGGCTGTTGCGCTACTCCTGGCGGGAGCGCTCGCAGCCAGGCGGCGCCGCGCGGCAGGGGCCGCTCGACAGCACCGTCACCTTCACACTTGCCCGAACCGTATCCGGCGGCACGCATCTACGTATCGTCCATGACGGCTTTGCCCGCAAGACCATGCCTGCCGTCGCCATGGCAGGCGCCGGCTGCCGGGTTTCGCTCGGTGCGAACAGGTCATCTAAGCCAATCGCCGCAAACACGCCTCGCCTCCTGCTTCGCGCGGCCTGAAAACAAAACGGACGGAGAGAGACAATGAGCGGTGTTGCCAGTCTGGTGCCGATGGTCATCGAGCAATCGAGCCGCGGCGAACGTGCCTTCGACATCTTTTCGCGGCTGCTGCGCGAGCGCATCATCTTCATCAACGGCGAGATCAACGACGACATCTCGGCGCTGGTCTGCGCGCAGCTTTTGTCGCTGGAATCGGACAATCCCGACAAGGAGATCTCGCTCTACATCAACTCGCCGGGCGGCGTGGTGACCAGCGGCTTCGCCATCTACGATACGATGCAATATATCAGCTGCCCGGTGTCCACCGTATGCATGGGCTTTGCCGCCTCGATGGGCTCGTTCCTGCTGATGGCAGGCACACCGGGGCGCCGGATTTCCCTGCCGAATGCCACTATCCTGCTGCATCAGCCGCTGGGTGGGTTCCAGGGCCAGGCATCCGACATCCAGCGCCATGCCGAGCGCATCGGCCGGACGAAACGGCACATGGCCGAACTTTACGCGCAGCATTGCGGCCGCAGCTATGAAGAGGTGGAACGCACGCTCGACCGCGACCACTTCATGACCGCCCGCGAGGCCCAGTCCTGGGGCATCGTCGACCATGTTTTCGACACGCGAAAGAAAGCGGCGTAAGCCAGGGCCGGATCGGAGATCCGTCCGGCAGGTAGTCGAAGATTTGACGATGCCGGTCTGGTTCCATCGGCGGCGCGCCACTATAGTCCTGGGATGACCGACACTCATCAGTCCAGATCATTGCACCGCGTCATCGCCGTTGCAGCGCTCGCCATTGCGGGTCTCATCAGCGGCGCGGCACTTGCCGACGACAGTTCGTCGTCGACGCAAAAAAGCGCCCTTCCCGGCGTAACCGGCGACTACCGCATCGCCAAGCCGGCTCCCGAGCCGGACGATGCGCTGCCAGCCGGCGAGAACGGTACATTCAAGATCGGCGATACCGATGTCAGGATTTCCGGCAGCATCACTGTCGATGTCGGCGCCGGCTCGATCGGGCCGCCGCGCCACTGACAGCGCGTGTCGCGCTGCGCCTGTCGCCCACAAGACAATCCGCACATGAAAACGGCCCCGCCGTGCTTTGCGCAAACGGACGGGGCCTTTTTGGATCTCAAATCCAATTTTACCGGGAGTGTACTGCCGGCGTTTGATTTCGGATGCACCGCGGCATTCAGCCGACGATCCGACTAGCAGTCTCTGATTTTTACGAGAGATGGCAGGTCACGGTTTGCCGGCTGGCGAAAACGCTGAACCCTGGCACTTATGCCTGCCTCGGCTCCAGTGACAACTGGAACCCTGGGGGACGATCCGGTGGCGTCATAGCTCCGCTCCTCTGTCCGTTGCGATTGTTGTCAATTCGAAGCACAAATCGCAAATGCCTGCGGCGTCTCGCAGGCCGCCTTTGGGCGGCGAGGCCATCGAAAGACGGCCGTCTTCGTTGACTGCTGGAGACTGCTCCCGTCAGCTGGTGGCGTCAACCATCAATAGCCGGTTACCGAAAAATGTGATCGCCGGGAGGTTACGTGCAAGTCAGTTTTTGCACAGCTTTGTCAGGAGCGTGTTCGGCCTTTGTTCTTTCCGCTTGCCCGTTCACGCGAAAGACGCTTAAACGCTCTCGTCGGGAATTGTGGCGTATCTCGACGTGGCGGCAAAACTACCTACATAGGGGATGGCCGGGAAAACCCGCCATTCCAGGAAATTCCAGATTCTGAGGCGGCGACCGGCTATGGCCGACCATAAATATCTTTCCATTCGCGGGGCGCGCGAACACAATCTGAAGAATGTCGATCTCGACTTGCCGCGTGACAGCCTGATTGTCATGACCGGCCTGTCGGGGTCCGGCAAGTCATCGCTGGCCTTCGACACGATCTATGCCGAGGGCCAGCGCCGCTACGTCGAAAGCCTGTCGGCCTACGCGCGGCAATTCCTTGAGATGATGCAGAAGCCTGACGTCGACCAGATCGACGGCCTGTCGCCCGCCATTTCCATCGAGCAGAAGACCACCTCGAAGAACCCGCGTTCAACGGTCGGCACCGTCACCGAGATCTACGACTACATGCGGCTCCTGTTCGCCCGCGTCGGCATCCCCTATTCGCCGGCCACCGGCCTGCCGATTGAGAGCCAGACGGTTTCGCAGATGGTCGACCGCGTGCTGGCGATCGAGGAAGGCACGCGCCTGTTCATCCTGGCGCCGATGGTGCGCGGCCGCAAAGGCGAGTACCGCAAGGAATTACTGGAACTGCAGAAGAAGGGCTTTCAACGCGTCAAGGTCGACGGCGTCTTCTATGAGATCGCCGACGTGCCGGCGCTGGACAAGAAGTACAAGCATGACCTCGACGTCGTCGTCGACCGCATCGTCGTGCGCGGCGATCTGGCGACGCGGCTTGCCGATTCCATCGAAACGGCGCTGAAGCTGGCCGATGGGCTGGCGGTCGCCGAATTCGCCGACAAGCCGCTCGATTCCAGCCAGACCGGCGAGGATTCGGTCAACAAGTCGAAGAACGAGACGCATGAGCGCATCCTGTTCTCGGAAAAGTTCGCTTGCCCGGTCTCCGGCTTCACCATTCCGGAAATCGAACCGCGCCTGTTCTCGTTCAACAACCCGTTCGGCGCCTGCCCGACCTGTGACGGTCTCGGCAGCCAGCGCGCCATCGATGGCAATCTGATCGTGCCGGACGAGAACATCTCGCTGCGCGACGGCGCCGTCAGCCCGTGGGCGAAATCGACTTCCCCCTATTACGCGCAAACGCTGGAAGCGCTGGGCAAGGCCTATGGCTTCAAGCTTGGCGACAAGTTCAAGGATTTGTCCGAAGAGGCCAAGGAAGCTATCCTGCACGGCACGGGTGAGCGCGAAATCACCTTCCAGTATGATGACGGCCTGCGCTCCTACAAGACCACCAAGACCTTTGAAGGCGTCATTCCCAATCTCGAGCGGCGCTGGAAAGAGACCGAATCCGCCTGGATGCGTGAAGAGATCGAGCGCTTCATGTCGGCCACGCCCTGCCCGGCCTGCAAGGGGTATCGGCTGAAGCCGGAGTCGCTGGCGGTGAAGATCGCAGGCAGACATATCGGCGAAGTCACCGAGCTTTCCATCCGCAAGGCCGACCAGTGGTTCACCGACCTGCCCGCGTCGCTCAACGACAAGCAGAACGAGATCGCGGTGCGGGTGCTCAAGGAGATCCGCGAGCGGCTGCGCTTCCTCAACGATGTCGGGCTCGACTACCTGACGCTGTCGCGCAATTCCGGCACGCTGTCAGGCGGCGAGAGCCAGCGCATCCGGCTGGCATCGCAGATCGGCTCCGGTCTCACGGGCGTGCTCTATGTGCTGGACGAGCCGTCGATCGGCCTGCATCAGCGCGACAATGCCCGCCTGCTCGATACGCTGAAGCACCTGCGCGATATCGGCAACACGGTGATCGTCGTCGAGCATGACGAGGACGCCATCCTGCATGCCGACTATGTCGTCGACATGGGTCCGGCCGCCGGCATCCATGGCGGCGAGATCATCGCCCAGGGCACCCCGCAGCAGGTCATGGCCAATCCCAATTCGATCACCGGCAAATATCTGTCCGGCGCGCTCGAAGTGGCGACGCCCGGCGTGCGGCGTGAAGCGAAGAAGAACCGCCGCCTGAAGATCGTCGGCGCGCGCGGCAACAATCTGAAGAACGTCACCGCCGAAATACCGCTCGGCACCTTCACTGCCGTCACCGGCGTGTCGGGCGGCGGCAAATCGACCTTCCTGATCGAAACGCTGTTCAAGGCTGCTTCGCGCCGCATCATGGGCTCGCGCGAGCACCCGGCCGACCACGACCGCATCGAGGGCCTCGAATTCCTCGACAAGGTCATCGACATCGACCAGTCGCCCATTGGCAGGACTCCGCGTTCGAACCCCGCCACCTATACCGGCGCCTTCACGCCAATCCGCGACTGGTTCGCTGGCCTGCCCGAAGCCAAGGCGCGCGGCTATCAGCCGGGACGTTTTTCGTTCAACGTCAAGGGCGGCCGCTGCGAGGCCTGCCAGGGCGACGGCGTCATCAAGATCGAGATGCACTTCCTGCCCGACGTCTACGTCACTTGCGACGTCTGCCACGGCAAGCGCTATAACAGAGAGACGCTCGACGTGGTGTTCAAGGGCAAGTCGATCGCCGACGTGCTCGACATGACGGTCGAGGAAGGCGTCGACTTCTTCGCCGCCGTGCCTGGCGTGCGCGACAAGCTCGAAACGCTGAAGCAGGTCGGCCTCGGCTACATCCATATCGGCCAGCAGGCGACGACACTGTCCGGCGGCGAGGCGCAGCGCATCAAGCTCGCCAAGGAACTGTCGCGCAAGGCGACCGGCAAGACGCTCTATATCCTCGACGAGCCGACCACCGGCCTGCATTTCCACGACGTCGCCAAGCTGTTGGAAGTACTGCATGAACTGGTCGACCAGGGTAACACGGTGGTGGTCATCGAGCACAATCTCGAAGTGATCAAGACCGCCGACTGGGTGCTCGACCTCGGCCCCGAAGGCGGCGACGGCGGCGGCGAACTGGTTGCCTCCGGCACGCCGGAAGCCATCGTGCGCGAAAAGCGCAGCTACACCGGCCAGTTCCTCAAGGAACTGCTGGAGCGGCGCCCCGGAGGCAAGCGCGAAGCGGCGGAGTGATCGGACCGGTTGGCGCTTGGAGAGCTTTTGAATGAAAATCAGAAGAGCGCTTGCCGGTGATCTCCAAACCGTCGTCTCGCTGACGCAAGCGGCCTATGCGCCTTACACTGCACTATTAGGCGCACCGCCGATCCCAGTCACCGAGGACTATGCGCCGCGCATTGAGGGCGGCGAGGTGTGGGGGTTGGAAAGTGGCGGCGGACTTGCCGGACTGATCACGCTGGAACGGCATGACGACCACGCGATGATTTTCTCCGTCGCGGTGTCGCCCGCCTTCCAGGGCAAAGGCTTCGGCATTGCGTTGCTCAAACACGCGGACGAACAGACACGCCTGTGGGGCCTGCCCGAGGTCCGGCTTTACACCAACGCCAGGATGGAACGGAACATCGCGCTCTATCTGGCCTATGGTTTCCACGAAACGGGTCGCCGGCCCAATCCCTACCGGCCGGGATGGGTGCTGGTCGACATGGCGAAATCGGTCCACGAGAGCACAGCGGCCTGATTTCTGAACTTGGGAGGATGACAATGAGCACATCGGGAACAATCCGCGCCGGCATGGGCGGCTGGACCTTCGAGCCCTGGGATACGTCCTTCTATCCCGACAAGCTCTCCAAGGCCAAGCAGCTGAACTACGCCACTCGCCAGGTGCCGAGCATCGAGGTCAACGGCACTTACTATTCCAGCTTCAAGGAACCGACCTTCGTCAAATGGGCCAACGAGGCGCCGGACGGTTTCGTGTACTCGCTAAAGGGCAACCGCTTCGTCACCAACCGGCGCGTGCTGAGCGAGGCCGGCGAATCGATGACGCGCTTCCTCGGCTCGGGCGTTGCCGCACTCGGGGAAAAGCTCGGGCCGATCCTGTGGCAGTTCGCGCCGACCAAGAAATTCGATCCGGACGATTTCGAAGCCTTTTTGAAACTGCTGCCGGAAAAGCAGGACGGCGTTGCGCTGCGCCACGCGGTAGAGGTCCGCAACGACAGTTTTGTCGTGCCGGAATTCGCAGCACTTGCCCGAAAATACAAGGCCGCGATCGTCTACGCCGACCATGCCAAATATCCCGATATCGCCGACGTCACCGCCGATTTCGTCTACGCCCGGCTGCAGACCGGCAGTGACGACAATCCCGATTGCTACACGCCGAAAGGTCTCGATGAATGGGCCGCGCGGGTAAATATCTGGGCGCAAGGCAAGCAGCCGGCTGACCTGCGGCGCGCCGACCCCGCCACCGATGCGCCGGTCAAGCCGCGCGACGTGTTCGTCTACTTCATCACGGAGGGCAAGGTGCGAGCGCCGTTCGGCGCCATGGCACTGATGAAGCGGGTGGACCAGGATCTGTCGGTGCCCTGACGCTGCGGAATCATGGCATCTTCGCCATCGTCGTAACCTTATCGATACCTCCTTGCTGCATGAATCCAGCTGAACCAGTCGCAAATCTGGGCCGCCGCGGGCAAGGACGAGGGGCATGTCGCTCGACTACACTTCACTTCTGCTGGCTGTCGGTTTTTCCGCTGCCTGCCTGAGCCTGACCTTGTTTGGCATGTGGCTGACCGCTCGCTCGGAAAAGTTCCTGCTGACATGGGCGGTCAGCCTGGTGTTCGTGGTCGGCGATATTTTTTTCTATGACGCCTATATCGATATGCCCGGGCGCCTGCTGGGCATCGCCACGCTGGCTTTCCTCCTGTTCGGTTTCTCGACAATGCTGGGCGCGGCCTACCAGTTCAGAACCGGCGGCTCGCCAGTGCCGCGAACGGCGTTTGGCAGCGCCATTTCGCTGGCCGTGACATTGCCTCCCATGGCTCTAGGCTATGACGGGCTGGGCTTCATGTTCGAAAATGCCTTCGCCGCCTTGCTTCTGTTCGCAACGGCGGTCGAATACTGGAAAGGCCGCAACGAAGCCCCTGCCCTGACAACCGGTATCACCGCGCTCTATTCGGCCACGGCCGCATCCTTTGCTCTCTGCGCCATGGTTTTGGCCTGGGAGGGAAAGCTGGTCCTTGGACATGCGCCAAGCAACTGGGCCGAGGAACTGAGCCTCATCATCGTTATCGCCAGCATGACCGGCATCGGAGCGCTTTCCCTGGCCCTGAACCAAGGGCGTCTGGCCCGGCATCACCGCCACAATGCCCTGACCGACCCGCTGACCGGCCTGCTCAACCGCCGCGCCCTATTCGACCTGCACGGCGATGCGCCGGTCGGTGCCTTCACGGCGGTGGTCGTCTTCGACCTCGACAACTTCAAGGCCATCAACGACGAATTCGGCCACGCCGCCGGCGATGAGGTGCTGAAGGTATTTGCACGGGAACTCGCCAGCAATCTTCGCCCGGGTGATGTCGCCGCGCGCATGGGCGGCGAGGAATTCGCGCTGGTGCTGAAGCGGACCTTGCCCGAAACGGTGGAGGCCACCGCCGAGGCCATCCGGGCAGCTTTCGCCGCGCACCACATCGAAACCGAGACAGGCTCGCTGATATGCACGGTCAGTGCCGGATTTGCTTTCGGCACCAAGGAAGGCCTCGGCTTCGACAAGGTGCTCAATGCCGCCGACAAAGCGCTCTACGACGCCAAGCGCGCCGGCCGCAACCGCGTCACCGCTTCTCCGTTCAAGCGCGCAGGCTGATCGCGTGTGTCAACACCGGCCTCTGATCGTGGCGAGACGAATGCGGCTCCTAGGCCGCCATGACAATCTCATTGAAGGTATCGAGATCGACATAGAAGACCTTGGTGATCTCCTCGATCAGATCGTCGTAATCGCAGCCCTGTGATCTCAAGATGTTGATGGCAGCGATGATATCGACACGTTCGATAAGCCGCCGCTTCTGGTAATCCTCGACGTAACGTTCCATGGCTGTCCCTTAGCCTGTGTGCCCAAACGCGTTTGAACGACAGAGATCGCAGGAGGGAAGCTAGGCAGCCTTGCTTGCGTGAAACTTGCCCGGCATTGGCCGTGCTCCTCGATCTGCGATAAACCAGACTGGTACGGAAGCGGCCGACTCACAAAAGCCTAGGAAAAGACTAGCACGCAGCTGCCGATGCACCAGAGACGCTGGTGCAGGGCCGGAGAAATACTGGACTTGCCAAGGACTTCGGATCGTCAACTGAAGTGCGTTGGCGATTCTAGACCGTCAGGAACTTCCTGACATCAGCACGGTCCAGATCTTCCGCCGGACCGGTATGGACGATCACGCCACGGTCCATGATGTTGACCTCGTCGGCCAACTCGCGGCAGAAATCGAGATATTGTTCGACCAGAAGCACGGCGATGCCGGCCTGGTCACGCAGGTAGCGGATGGCGCGGCCGATGTCCTTGATGATCGAAGGCTGTATGCCCTCGGTCGGCTCGTCGAGCACCAGCAGTTTCGGCCGCATCACCAGCGCCCGTCCGATGGCGAGCTGCTGCTGCTGGCCCCCGGAAAGATCACCGCCGCGGCGGCCGAGCATCTGCTTCAGCACCGGGAACAATTCGAAGACATGCGCCGGAATGTTGCGGTCGGCCCGTTTCAGCGGCGCAAAGCCTGATTCCAGGTTCTCCCGCACGGTGAGCAGCGGAAAGACCTCCCTGCCCTGCGGTACGAATGCGATGCCCGACCGGGCGCGGTCATACGCCGCGCTCCGGTCGAGCGCCTTCCCCTCGAAGGCAACGCTTCCGCTCGTCAGCCGGTGATGGCCGACGATCGATCTCATCAAACTGGTCTTGCCGACGCCGTTGCGGCCGAGCACGCAGGTGATCTTGCCTGCGCCCGCCTTCAGCGACACGCCGCGCAGTGCCTGGGCGGCGCCGTAGTGCAGCGTGGCATTGGAAACTACGAGCATGTCAGCGCCTTTTCCAGAACCGCAGAAACGACAGATCGAAGTGATGGAACTGCACCCGCCAGACCATGCTCATCTCCCCAGATAGACTTCGACGACACGCTCGTCGGCCGACACGAAATCGAGTGTGCCTTCCGATAGCACCGAGCCCTCATGCAGGCAGGTGACCTTGACGCCGAGCTCGCGCACGAAATGCATGTCATGCTCGACGACGATGACCGAATGGTCGCGGGCAATATCCTTGAGCAGCCGCGCGGTCTCCTCGGTCTCGGCATCGGTCATGCCGGCGACCGGTTCGTCGACCAGAAGCAGTTTCGGGTCCTGCGCCAGGAGCATGCCGATCTCGAGCCACTGCTTTTGTCCATGGCTCAGATTGGCCGCCAGTTCGTCACGCTTGTCACCAAGCCGGATGATGCCGAGAATGTCATCGATCTGCCGCGTCTCGGCGGTCGAGCGGCGATGGAACAGCGCCGGGAAGATCGAGCGCGGTCCCTTCAGCGCCAACATCAGGTTTTCCTCGATCGTGTGGCTTTCGAACACGGTCGGCTTCTGAAACTTGCGGCCGATGCCCATCATGGCGATTTCGGCCTCGTCATGCTTGGTCAGATCGACCTGGCCGTCGAAGAACACATCGCCTTCGTCGGGCCGCGTCTTGCCGGTGACAATGTCCATCATCGTCGTCTTGCCGGCGCCGTTGGGGCCGATGATGGCGCGCATCTCGCCCTTGTCGAGCACCAGCGACAAATTGTTGATGGCGCGAAAACCATCGAAGGAGACCGAGACGCCGTCGAGATAAAGGATCGTGTTCGACTTTGACATGGTCGCTCACTCCGCCGGCTGCGGTTCGGGGTTGCTGGCTGACCAGTCGCCGGGCTTTCTCGCCTCGCTGCGAACGATTTTAGCCGGCGGCGGAACGTCGGGGTCGCTGCCGGCTTCCTCGGCAATCGAAGCTGCTCGCAACGCCTTGGCGTTGCCGCGCCAACTGTCCCACATGCCGATGATGCCTTTGGGCAGCAAAAGCGTGACGGCGACGAACAGCCCGCCCAGTGCAAACAGCCAGAACTCCGGCAGCACGCCGGTGAACCAGGATTTGCCGGCGTTGACCAGCAGCGCACCGATGATCGGTCCGACGATGGTGCCGCGCCCGCCGACAGCCGCCCAGACGACGACTTCAATCGAATTGGCCGGCTCGAACTCGCCCGGATTGATGATGCCGACCTGCGGCACGTAGAGCGCGCCGGCTATGCCGGCCATGACAGCCGAGACGGTGAAGGCGAACAGTTTCACGTTCTCGGCCCGCCAGCCGAGAAAGCGCGTGCGGCTCTCGGCATCGCGCACCGCCATCAGGAGCTTGCCGTATTTGGAGCCGACGATTGCCCAGGTGACGAACACGGCAAGCGCGAGCATCACGGCGCTGGCCGCGAACAGCGCCGAACGCGTCGCGTCGGCCTGCACGTTGAAGCCGAGAATATCCTTGAAATCGGTCAGGCCGTTGTTGCCGCCGAACCCCATGTCGTTGCGAAAAAAGGCAAGCAGCAGCGCGTAGGTCATCGCCTGGGTGATGATCGAGAGATAAACGCCGGTGACGCGGCTGCGGAAGGCGAACCAGCCAAAGACGAAAGCGAGCAGGCCGGGCACCGCGAGCACCATGAGGCCGGCGAACCAGAAATGGTCGAAACCGTACCAGAACCAGGGCAATTCCTTGTAGTTCAGGAACACCATGAAGTCGGGCAAGATGGGATTGCCGTAAACGCCGCGTGAGCCGATCTGGCGCATCAGATACATGCCCATCGCATAGCCGCCGAGCGCGAAGAAGGCGCCGTGACCGAGCGAGAGGATGCCGCAATAGCCCCAGACCAGGTCAAGCGCCAAGGCGAGCAGCGCATAGCAGAGATATTTGCCTGTCAGCGCGACGATGTAGGAAGGGACGTAGAAGGCGCTGGTGGGAGACACCGCAAGGTTGAGCAGCGGCACGATGACGGCCACTGCCAGCAGGATGAAGATCGTGATGGCGATGCGGCGGTCCGCGCCGGCGGCAAAGAAGCGTCCCGTGATCATGCTTCCACCGCCCTGCCCTTGAGCGCGAACAGGCCGCGCGGGCGCTTCTGGATGAACAGGATGATCAGCACCAGCACGACGATCTTGCCGAGCACCGCGCCCGCATAGGGCTCGAGGAACTTGTTGACGATGCCGAGCGAGAAGGCGCCGACCAGCGTGCCCCACAGATTGCCGACGCCGCCGAAGACGACGACCATGAAGCTGTCGATGATGTAGCCGCGACCGAGATTGGGCGAGACGTTGTCGATCTGGCTGAGCGCGACACCGGCAATGCCTGCAATGCCGGAGCCGAGCGCGAAGGTCAGCGCGTCTACCCATGGCGTCCTGATGCCCATAGAGGCGGCCATGCGCCGGTTGGCGGTGACGGCGCGCATCTGCAGGCCCCAGGGCGTGCGCTTCATCACGTAGAGCAGGATGCCGAAGACAGCGAGCGCGAAAACCAGGATCCACAGCCGGTTCCAGGTGATCGCCAACTGTCCGAGATTGAACGAGCCCGACATCCAGGATGGGTTGCCGACCTCCTGGTTGGTCGGCCCGAAGATCGAGCGCACGGCCTGCTGCAGGATCAGCGAGACGCCCCATGTCGCCAGCAGCGTTTCAAGCGGCCGGCCATAGAGGAAACGGATGACGCCGCGCTCGATGATCAGGCCAACAAGGGCCGCGACGAGGAAGGCCAGCGGCAGCGCAATGACCAGCGACCAGTCGAACAGGCCGGGAAAGGAGGTGCGGATCACCTGCTGGACGACGAAGGTCGTGTAGGCGCCGAGCATGACCATCTCGCCATGCGCCATGTTGATGACACCCATGACGCCGAAGGTAATGGCAAGGCCGATTGCCGCCAGCAGCAGCACCGAGCCCAGCGAGATGCCGTACCAGATGTTCTGCCCGGCATCCCAGAAGGCCAGCGTCGAATTGATGTTGGCGATTGCGGTCGTCGCCGCTTGCTTGACCGCGTCGGTGGAATTCGCCTCGACCGAGGTGAGCAGGGAAACCGCATCGCGGTCGCCACGCGCGCCGATCAGGGCAATTGCAGCGAGCTTGTCGGCTTCGGGCCGGTCGGAGACCAGAACGGAGGCGGCACGAGCCTGTTCGAGCAGCGCCTTGACGCTGGCCACGGTCTCACTGGCGATTGCCGTGTCGAGCGGTCCGATGTTTGCGGCGTCGGGAGTCTTGAACATGGTGTCGGCGGCGGCAACACGCACGGCCGGGTCCTTGGCGCCGAGCGTCAGTGTGCCCAACGCATCGCGTATGACGCGACGCAGCGTGTTGTTGACCTTGATCTTGGTGATGCCGTCCTTGGCCGCTTCGCCCGACGCCTCGCCGCTCAACGGGTCGGAAAGCTGGACGCTTTCGCCCGCTTCCTTGCCGACAAACACCAGGGAATCAGCCTTGCGGACATACAGGTTGCCGTCGGCAAGTGCCGCAAGCGGCCGCTCTACAGCTGGATCGCCGGCGGCCGCCAGTTCGTGGACGACGGCTCCGATCTCCGAAAAGCCCTTGGCGGTCGCGAATTTGGCGATGATGCCGCGCAGATCGGCTTCGGCAGCGCCCGATGACGACAGCGTCGCCAGCAGGAACAGCAGCGTCAAGCCTGCGCGGATAAAGGTCATCGGCTTCCGTTACCCTTTTCGAAGGTTTTAAATGGGCGTCCGGACGACGGAGGAAGCCGTCCGGACGCGCGGTCTGACTAAGTCAGCCCTGGGAGTATCAGTTCGTTCCCTTGCCGCCGCACTTGCCGGTGGCAACATTGAAGTTGCCGCAGGACAGAGGCGCGCGCCAATCGGAGATCAGGTCCTTGGAATCAGGCAAATAGTCGGACCATTCGTCGCCCATCACCAGACCCAGCGTGCGCGACACAGTTTCGAACTGGCCGTCGGCCTGGATTTCACCGATCAGCACCGGCTTGGTGATGTGGTGGTTCGGCATCATCGTCGAATAGCCGCCGGTCAGGTTCGGCACCGAGACGCCGATCATGGCGTCGATGACCTTGTCCGGATCGGTGGTGCCGGCCTTCTCGACCGCCTTCACCCACATGTTGAAGCCGATATAATGGGCTTCCATCGGGTCGTTGGTCGTCCGCTTGTCGTTCTTGATGAACTTGTGCCAGTCGGCGATGAACTTCTTGTTCTCGGGCGTGTCGACGCTCTCGAAATAGTTCCAGGCGGCGAGATGGCCGACCAGCGGCGCGGTGTCGAGACCGGCTAGCTCTTCCTCGCCGACCGAGAAGGCCATGACCGGGATGTCCTCGGCCTTGATGCCCTGGTTGCCGAGTTCCTTGTAGAACGGCACGTTGGCGTCGCCGTTGACGGTCGAGACGACGGCGGTCTTCTTGCCGGCCGAACCGAACTTCTTGATCGCCGAAACTTCGGTCTGCCAGTCGGAGAAGCCGAACGGCGTGTAATTGACCATGATGTCTTCAGCCGCCACGCCCTTGGCCTTCAGATAGGCCTCGAGGATTTTGTTGGTGGTGCGCGGATAGACGTAGTCGGTGCCTTCCAGCACCCAGCGCTTCACCGAACCACCATCCTCGCTCATCAGATAGTCGACAGCCGGGATGGCCTGCTGGTTCGGCGCCGCACCGGTGTAGAACACGTTGCGCTCGCTTTCCTCGCCCTCATACTGGACGGGGTAGAACAGGATATTGTCGAGTTCCGAGAACACCGGCAGCACCGATTTGCGCGACACCGAGGTCCAGCAGCCGAACACCGCCGCGACCTTGTCCTTGGAGATCAGTTCGCGCGCTTTTTCGGCAAACAGCGGCCAGTTGGAAGCCGGATCGACGACGACCGCCTCGAGCTTCTTGCCGAGCAGACCACCCTTGGCGTTCTGCTCGTCGATGAGCATCAGCATGGCGTCCTTCAGCGTCGTCTCCGAAATCGCCATGGTCCCCGACAGCGAATGGAGAATGCCGACCTTGATCGTGTCGTCGGCGGCCTTGACCGGAGCGGACGTCAACAGGCCGGCGGCGACCACACCAGCCGAAAACATTTTTGTTATTGTCGAGAAATTACCCCTCATATTACAGACTCCCAAGCTAGTTGATTGCACCGCAACACTACAAAGCAACCCCCATGCCAACCGCTCTGGCAATCCCGAAAGGGCACAAATAAATTATAGATATCAGCACCTTGGAATATAGGGCTTACAAAACAAAGAGAGGTGGCCAGAAATCGATTGAGGGAATTTTGCGCAGCTTGCGCAGCCTCTGCCTATTTTTCGATCATTTACCAAATCTGCCTAGATTTTGAACTCACCCGTGCCTCAGGCGACCGATGTTGCGGCGCGGTGCAAAAATAGGGCAAGCTCGCTCTTCAAGCGAGCGACGTCATGGTTTCAGGTATTTCACGTATTTTCATCGGCATACTGCTTCTGGCTGCAGCAACCGTGGCCACGCGAGCCGATTTCAGCGACGGCAAGATGCCTGACGGCGCCTATCATTGCGAAGTGTACCTGCTTGGCATGTTCCTCAGCCTCGGCGACATCACCATCAAGGGGAACGTCTACAGCGGCCCCGTCTACGCCAGCCTCGGCGTCTTCGGCACCGCGCGGCAGGGCTACAACTACCAAATGGACGCAAACGGCGTGATCTCGTGGCTGGGGCCGCTGGGCGGATATACCGCCGGCGGCAATTCACTGTCGCTGACCCAGGCGACGCTGGACGGCGAAACCGTGCCCTCCTTCGACATCATCATGAAGCAGCCCGACGGCGCCTTCACCGCCTCGACCTGCACCAAGCAGTGAGGCGGCAAGAAAAAGGCGCGGAACCTTGCGGGTCCGCGCCAGCAGTCCGTCGGGAGGATGTGACTAGATCGTCTTGGCCGACATCTGCGCCGCGATGTAGTCGGCCTGGCGGATCGCGAGCGACACGATCGTCAGGGTCGGGTTTTCGGCGGCACCGGTGGTGAACTGGCTGCCATCGGACACGAACAGGTTCTTGATGTCGTGCGCCTGGCCGTGCTTGTTGACGACGCCGTCTTCCGCTTTCTCGCTCATCCGGTTGGTGCCGAGATTGTGGGTCGACGGATAGGGTGGCGTCGGGAAGGTGCGGGTGGCGCCGACCGCATCATAGAGTGCCGTAGCCTGCTTGTAGGCGTGGTTACGCATCGCCGTGTCGTTCGGATGGTCGTCGAAATGCACGTCGGCGATCGGCATGCCGTGCGCGTCCTTCTCGTCGGCATGCAGCGCGATGCGGTTCTCCGCGCGCGGCATGTCCTCACCGACGATCCAAAGGCCGGCCATGTGGTCGTAGTGATCGAGTGCTGTGGTGAACGAGCGCCCCCATGCGCCCGGATCAAGAAACGCTGCCATGAACGGCAGGCCGAGCGACAGCGTCTCGAACTCGTAGCCACCAACGAAACCGCGCGATGGATCATGCCGCGCCTCGTCGCGGATGATGCCGGCCATGGTCGTGCCGCGATACATGTGCACCGGTCTGTCGAAGATGGCATAGACCGAGCCGGTGGTGTGACGCATGTAGTTCTTGCCGACCTGACCCGACGAGTTGGCAAGCCCATCGGGGAATTTCCCCGACGCCGAATTGAGCAGCAGCCGCGGGCTCTCGATCGAATTGCCGGCAACCGCGACGATGCGCGCCTTCTGCTCCTGCAGCTTGCCGTCCTTGTCGGCGTAGACAACGCCGGTCACCTTTCCGCTGGCGTCATGGTTGATCTTGATCGCCATGGCATTCGGCCTGACTTCGAGATGGCCTGTCGCCTCTCCCTTGGGTATCTCGGTGTAGAGCGTCGACCATTTGGCGCCCCATTTACAGCCCTGGAAGCAGAAGCCGGTTTGCTGGCAGGACATGCGGTCGTCGCGATCGACCGAGTTGATCGCCATGTTGCCGGTGTGGCATTCCTTGTAGCCGAGCTTGTCGGCGCCGGCCTTCAACACCTTGAAATTGTTGTTGCCCGGCAGCCGCGGCCAGTCATTGGTGCCGGTGACGCCCATCTTGGCTTCAGCCTTGGCATAGTAGGGCTCCATCTCGGCCAGCGTGATCGGCCAATCGAGCAGGTTGGCGCCTTCCAGTTTGCCGTAGGTCGACAGCCCCTTGAACTCATGCTCCTGGAAGCGCAGCGAAGCTCCCGCCCAATGCGTGGTCGAACCGCCGACCGACTTGACGATCCAGGCCGGCAGGTTGGGAAAGTCCTTGGCCACACGCCAGTCGCCCGACGTGGTGCGCTTGTCCGTCCAGGCGAGCTGGCTGAACGAACCCCACTCGTCATTGATGAAGTCTTCGTATTCGTGGCGCGCGCCGGCTTCCAGGATGACGACGTCGACACCCTTCTGGGCGAGTTCGTTGCCGAGCGTGCCGCCGCCGGCGCCCGAGCCGATGATGACGACCACGCCATCGTTGTTCAGATCAAATGAAGCTGCCATGGTTTCCTCCCATGATTTCTGTTTGCGGGTTCAAGAACGACGGGGCTCAGAGCCACTCGATGTCGTCGAAACCGCGCGCGATGTAGCCGCCCTTGGAATAGGACTCGCCCTCGTAACCGAAGATCGGCCACACCTCTTTCTGGTTGTAGAGGCTGACCACGAGGCCACCCCGAATGGCCTGGAAGAACGGCGTCGCCTCGATTTGCTTCAGCACGGCGACGCGCTGGTCCTCCCAGCCAAGGCCGCGGTAGCCGCCGTCACCGGACTTCTTGTCGAGGTCGGCGATGCCATCTTCGAGCATAGTCTTGTAGGCGGCGTCCTTGCCGGCCTGTTCGTCGTGGCCTTTCACGGCAATGGCGTAATATTTGTCCGGAACCTGATCGTGCGGATAGATGTCACGCGCCATCTGGATCAGCGTCGCCATGGTTTCGGGCTTGAGTGCCGATGTCTCCAGTCCCCAGGCATGCTCGGGGCTGATGACGGCGCTGCCTGAGATGACGAGCAGCGCGCCGATGCCGCCGCGTTTGAGAAGCTCGCGACGGGACAGCCCGGGCTTCGCGTCATAGATCGTGACCATTTTATTCCTCCCTGCTTGCTATGTGCACTGTTGAGAGTGCGTTTGCTGGCGCCGCACCTGCCGGCGCGGCTGCTATGTCTCCTATTGGAAGCGACCTGCGCGTTGCAGAACCTCGATCTTGTAGCCGTCCGGATCCTCGATGAAGAAAAAGCGGGCGATCAGCGACCCGTCGCGATTGAACTCGACGATCTTCTTCGGATTGAGGCCGAGCGCACCGAGACGGTCATGTTCGCTGTCGAGATCGACGACCGAGACCGCAAGGTGGCCGTAGCCGTCGCCGAGCCCGTAAGGCTCCTGCCGATCCTTGTTCACGGTCAGTTCGAGTTCGAACCCTGCCTCGGCATTGCTGAGGTAAAGGAGCGTGAATGTCTCGAAATCCAGCCTGTCGGCGACATCGAGCCCGAAGGCGTTTCTATAGAAATCGACCGATCGGGCTTCGTCGAGAACCCGGATCATACTGTGTATCGCCTTGGCCAAATCAGTCTCCGCGCTGGTGTGGAGGCGATTATGCGCGGCACGGACAAAAGGTGGTGGCAGCCGGTTACCACGCCCGCCACCGCGAACGGGACGAAAGTCCGATTGCCGGACCGGCAATTTTGCCCGAGAATGCATGTGGGGACAGGTCAAGCAGTATCAAACTGCACGCCCGTCCACCCAAGACCAACAATCATGGGAGGTTTGTCGGATGTGCAGGGTGTTTGCGGGCCAGGACCCCGAAGGTTACCGCCAGATCAACCGGTCGATTCGCATCGACGGCCACTCGACCAGCATCCAGCTCGAAGCGACATTCTGGGCTTTGCTGGACGAAATCGCTGAAAACCAGAATCTGACGACGCCAAAATTCATCTCCAAGCTCTATGACGAAGCCATAGAGATCAACGGCGCCATCCCGAACTTTGCGTCGATGCTGCGCACCACCTGCGCGCTCTATCTGCGCGGCCATCGGCCAGGAATGGATGAGCAGATGGTGCCGAAGCGGGAGGCTGCTTAGCTTATTGCGCTCAGCTGAGTTCTTGGGCGAGCCCGATGAGAAGCCCTCCAGGCCCTCGAATGTAGCAGAGCCGATACACGTCTTTATACTGGACGACTTCGCCTTCGAGCCGCGCACCGCGATTGCGGAGCCTTTCAAGCGTCCCGTCAATGTCGTCCACGGTGAACATGACGCGGAGGTAGCCCAGGGCGTTAACCGGGGCGTTGCGGTGATCGGCGACGACAGGCGGCGTGAGGAAACGGGACAGTTCGAGCCGGCTGTGGCCGTCCGGCGTCCGCATCATGGCAATCTCGACGCGCTGATCGCCCAGTCCAGTGACACGTCCGGCCCATTCCCCTTCGATCATGGCCCGCCCTTCGAGCTCAAGGCCGAGCTCGCCAAAAAAACCAATCGTCTCTTCGAGGTCATCGACGACGATTCCTATGTTGTCCATCCGTTTGAGCGCCATATGTTCAGTCTATAAGGCGTCGTCCAGGCCGTAAACTCCTTAGGCTGCTTGCCAGCTGAGCAAGTGCGATCAGGTCCTGATTCATGGCTGATGGCACGATGCTGTTTCTATCGGTCCAGCATCCGGGCAGGTAGGCCGGATGCTTGGCGGGATCGTGGCCCGGCAATTCTATCGTTGCGCAGGGCAGTTCCGAAACATTGGCCCGGCTCGTCCTTGCCGGCAGTCAGGCCGTGCATACGGCTGATGCGCCAACAACGCCCGCCATGCCGTCCCTGGCCTGGCGCCTGAAGGACCAGGAGGTCGCCGACGTCCTGACCTATGTGCGCGCCAGCTGGGGCAACACCGCCCCAGCGGTCGCCTCCGACGATGCGGCAGCCGTGCGCAAGCAATTGCTCCCGTAACTCGGCTAGCTCTCGGCTGCGACAGCGAGCGCCAGACGGCTCATGTCGGTGAAAAGCGCCTGGCGCTCGGAATAGTCGGTCTGTTCGCCGGTCTCGATGTTGTCGACCACGACACACATCGACAGCGCACGCGCTCCGAAATGCTCCGATATGCGATAGAGCGCGCTGGTTTCCATATCCACGGCCAGGGCTCCTTCCGCTTGCGCAACGGCAAAACGGGCGCGCCCTTCCGGGTGATAGAAGATGTCGCTGCACACCGTCAGGCCGGCATGATGGTCGATGCCGAATTCTACCGCCTTGGCCAGCGACGATGCGAGGAGCGCCGGGTCGGGGCCAGCGGGTCCATAAAGGCCGAAAACCTGGCCGCTCTGGGCGCTTTCCGCCTGTGCCGATTGTGAGATGACAAGGCTGCGCAGTTTTGCTTTTGCGGTCAGGCTGCCGCAGGTGCCGGTGCGGATCAACGTCCGGGCGCCATAATGGTCCAGCAGTTCATGCGCGTAGATCAGAAACGATGAAACGCCGATGCCCGTCGCCTGGATGCTGACGGGTTTGCCGCCAAACAGCCCGGTGAAGCCAAGTGCGCCGCGGCGGCGATTGATGCAGCGCGGCGCTTCCAGGAACGTTTGCGCCATCCACTCGGCGCGCTGCGGGTCACCCGGCAACAAAACCGTGTCGGCGTAGTCGTCCTTGTCCGCTTCGTTGTGCGGCGTCACCAGTTGCTCCCCCTAAGCCTTCCTGCCGTTTCACCCGCAATCATGGCGTTGTCACGGCGTTGTGCAAGGTGGAACATGGGAAAGGCTCTAAGACTCCAGCACGTCCTTGACGATCGTCGCCAGTTGCTTGAGCGAAAACGGCTTGGGCAGAAAGCCGAAATGCGCATCTGCCGGGAGGTTTCTGGCGAATGCGTCCTCGGCGTAGCCGGACACGAAGACGAACTTGATGTCCGGCTGGCGCTTGCGCAATTCACCAAGCAGTGTCGGTCCGTCCATTTCCGGCATGACCACATCGGAAACGACGATATCGACCTTGCCGCCCAGCGCCTCGAACACTTCCAGCGCCTCGACGCCCGACGATGCCTCGTGCACGGTGTAGCCACGCGAGGTCAGCGCCCGCATGCCGCCCATGCGCACGGCATCCTCGTCCTCGACGAGCAGCACCGTGGCCGAGCCCGACAGATCCTTGGCCGGATCGGCGACCTTTGCCGGCGCCGCCGGCGCATCGCCGGGCTCGCCTGCTTTTTTCGCTTCGGCGATGTGACGCGGCAGGAAAATGCGGAAGGTCGAGCCTTTGCCGACTTCGGAATCGCAAAAGATGAAGCCGCCGGTCTGCTTGATGATGCCGTAGACCATCGACAGGCCAAGGCCGGTGCCCTTGCCGACTTCCTTGGTGGTGAAGAAAGGCTCGAAAATCTTCTTCAGCACGTCGGGCGCGATACCGCTGCCGGTGTCCTCGACTTCGACCACGACATAGTCCGCCGGGGCGAGTTCGCGGTAGGAAAAGGCCTTGCACTCCTCGGCGGTCACATTGCGGGTGCGCACGGTGAGATCGCCGCCCGCCGGCATTGCGTCGCGCGCGTTGACCGCAAGGTTGACCACCACCTGCTCGAACTGCCCGATATCGACCTTGACCGGCCACAGGTCGCGGCCATGGTCGACCTTCAGCTTGATGTCGTTGCCGACAAGGCGGGCGAGCAGCATCCTGAGATCGGCGAGCACGTCGGTCAAGTTGAGCACTTCCGGCCGCAATGTCTGCTTGCGCGAGAAGGCCAGAAGCTGCCGCACCAGCGAAGCCGCCCGGTTGGCGTTCTGCTTGATGTTCATGATGTCGGGGAAGGAGGGGTCCGACGGACGGTGGTTGGTCAACAAAAGGTCGGACGCCATGATGATGGCGGTCAGCACATTGTTGAAATCATGCGCGATGCCGCCGGCAAGCTGGCCGACCGCCTGCATCTTCTGGCTCTGCGCCATCTGCCCTTCGAGCGCCTTCTGCTCCGTCGTCTCGACGGCGTAGACGATGGCCGACTCCTCGGCGCCCTCGCCACCGGTGCCGTCGGCGACGGCGTTGACGTAGAAGCGGATGTGCCGTTCGTCGTTGCCGGGCAAAAGCGTGTCGATCGGCTCGATGTCGGCCTGCCGCTGCTGCGCTTTCTCGAAGGCAGCCGCGAAGGCCGGCCGGTCGCGTTCGTGGATCACCGTGTCGAGCCTTACGCGACGGTCGACGGCGTCGCGATCGACGACAGACGAAAACAGCGACAGGAACGGCGCATTGGTGCGCAGGATGCGCCCATTGTGGTCGACGCCGGCGATCGCCATCGGTGTCGAGTTGAAGAAGCGGGTGAAGCGCACTTCCGAAGCCCGCAAATCGGCAGAGGCATCCTCGCCTTGCGTGCGGTTGAGCACGATCGTGCGTGTCGGCCCGTTCAATCCTTCGCGGCTGGCCGAAACACGGTGCATGAAGCGCACCGGCAGCGCTTCGCCCGTCGTGGTCGTCAGGTCGAGATCGATCACCGCGTTGCGTGTGGTGCCGGGATCGGCCTTGACCGAGCGGACCAGCGCCATGCCGTCGCCGGCCACGATCTCCGACAGAGACACGGCGCCGGGCGTGAAGCTGGTGAGGTCGATGCCCAGCCATTCGGCGAGCGTGGCGTTGATATAGGTGACGCGGCCCTCCTGGTCGGCCGAAAAGAAGCCGGCCGGCGCGTGGTCGAGGTGATCGATCGCCTTCTGCAGGTCGAGGAAGAAGCGCTCCTGCTCGGCCCGCTCCTGCGAGATGTCGGCAAGCTGCCAGGCCAGCATCGGCAGCCGCTGGCCTGGAACGCTGAAGGCGCGGGCGCGTGCCCGGTACCAGCGGGCGCCAGGCTCGGCACCGGGCCGAATGGACTGTGCGAGCCTAAACTCGCCGTCGCCCGGCTGGCCGTCGCGCAGGCCGGACGCCAGGCGATATATCGTCACCGAGGCTTCGGGGACATCCGAGAGCAATCCCTCGACGGTCTTCAGGTCGGCAGCGGACGATGCTCCGGTCATATCCGCATAGGCGCGATTGGCGTAGACGACGCGGCCCTTGGTGTCGGTGACGAGAAGTCCCTGCGACATCGAATCGACGAAGGATTTCGACAGTTCGTCGCCTGTCGAGCGTGGCGTGACCTGCACGAAGCCGATCGCCGTCGCGAACAGGAAGCCGACGCCGATCATCGCCAGCACGCCGAGCATGCCGAGCAGGAAAGGATCGCCGAGGCGCTCGCGGAAAAGCCCGAAGACGATCGCCGCCCCCGTCAGAACGACGATGAAAATGATAAGCCGGGTGACCGCGCCGGGTCGCGTATTCTGGTCGACGATCGGTACCGGATAGAAATCGCCGCGCGCTTCCTTGGCCATGTGCCCCCTGCTCGTGAATTCCGGTGTTCCGACACCCGCCCCTAGCGGGTTGAATCACATTCTCCTAGTCCGGAAAAGGCCTGGGCGGCAAATGTCGGATAAAAATGATGTCTTCCGGGCTTCGGAGTTTTTCTAGCTGTTCACCGGCGTGAAACGCAACTTGCGGTGGCCCGCTGCAACGGTCTAGTGTCTCGTCACTTCCAAGGGCGATCAGGGGAACCCAATGCAATGGCTCGATAGCGTGGCAGGTCCCGGTTATGCCGCAGCATTGTTGTGGACGTTTGCAGCGCTTGTCCTGCTGGTCATCGTTCTCGTCATCATCAAGCTGGTGCGCAACCTGACATTCGGAACCTTCGTCGCCGGCGGCCGGAACCGCAAGACGCGACTGGCCGTCATGGATGCCACCGCCGTCGATAGCCATCGCCGGCTGGTGCTGATACGCCGCGACGACATCGAGCACCTGCTTCTGATCGGCGGCCCGACCGACGTCGTCGTCGAGCGCGATATCCGACTTTCGGCGCTACGCCGGCCGGCATTGACCGGAGATGGCGGCTTGCAGCCGGTTCCGGCCACCGCGGCCCCGGCAGCAACAAGGCCACGTCCGCCGCAACCCGCTCCGCCGCCGGCGAGACAGGCACCCGCTCCACAGCCGGTGAACACGACGCCCGCCCGCCCGCGTCCAACAGCGCCGCCGGCACCTGCACCGAAGCCGGCAACGCAAAGCTATCAGCCGACCAATGTCACGCCGTTGCCGGCCTACGGCTCCGCCAATGCCAACACCGCCCGGCACGCCCCGCCACCACCGCAGCCGGTGCAGGACAGCATCGACGACACGCTGATGAGGGAACTCGAAGTGTCGCTGGACCAGCCCCGTTCGGGCGGCCCGGTGGGCAAGCCGGCGGCGCCGCAGTCGCTCGACGACGAGATGACCAAGCTTCTCGGCGAACTCTCCAGTCAGAAGAGATGAGCGGCGGCCGGGTCGCTATCCCGCGAAACATCGTCGCCGGTCCGCTGCCGAACCACCTCGTCCAAGCGCCAAATATCAAGGGTTTGCGGCCTTCGCGCGCCTCAGAGCGGTGGATGCCGCACCAATAGAAATGGCCGGAAAACCGGCCATTTTCAGGATCGAGTTCGTTCGGGACAGCCGGCCGTGCGCCGCCGGCCTTGACCTTCAGTCGTCGCGATAGACTTTTTCGCGGCGCTCATGCCGCTCCTGCGCTTCGATCGACAATGTCGCGATCGGACGCGCATCGAGCCGCTTCAGCGCGATCGGCTCGCCGGTCTCTTCGCAATAGCCGTAAGTGCCTTCGTCGATGCGCTGCAGGGCGGAGTCGATCTTTGCAATGAGCTTGCGCTGACGGTCACGGGCCCTGAGTTCGATGGCACGGTCGGTTTCCGAAGAGGCGCGGTCGGCCAGATCGGGGTGGTTGGCGTTTTCTTGCTGCAGGATTTCCAGTGTTTCGCGCGCTTCGCGCAATATGTCATTCTTCCAGGTGACGAGCTTTGAGCGGAAGTAGGATTTCTGCCGCTCGTTCATGAACGGCTCGTCTTCGGAGGGTACGTAATCGGCGGTAACGATGTCGTTCATTCGACTCACCCAAACTGCCCCAAATTTGGCGCCTATATATTCGTCGTCCGACGCCTGCACAAGCGCAATCGGCCGCTGTTTCACGCAATTGTTAAAGTACCCCGCCACGGGTCTTTGCAGCCGCGTACGGTCGCTTTGGTACAAACTCCGCCGAGACACTTTGGATCCGGTGGCACATGCTTTCCGAGATCGGCCGTGATCCCGGGGCGATACGCAAGCGCCTTTGCAGCAAGCAGCATTGGGTGATTCGCTGTGTTTGAAGAGCACGGGCATTGTGCGCAACGCCGTTCTCGTGGCTAATCCCGGGAGGCTTCGGCATTCGGAGGTTGGGTGAGCAGGCTTTATCTGTTGCGACATGCAAAGGCTGGCTGGGCACTGCCCGGCATGCGGGATTTCGATCGCCCGCTCGACGCGTCCGGCCGTTCCGATGCCGAAATGATGGGCGCCGCCATGCGCTCCCGCCTCTATGTTCCGGACCGCACACTCTGCTCCAATGCCAAACGCGCCAAGGAGACGCTGGAAGGCCTGGCCGGCCAGACCGACACCGGCCGGGTCCTGTTCTTCGACGCGCTCTACAGCGCGGACGCGGCCGGTTACCTCCACCTTATCCGCGACAATGGCGGATCGGGCTCATTGCTGGTCATTGGCCACAACCCGATGATGGAAGACCTCACCATGGCAGTTTCGGGCGACGGCGACGAAACCGCGCGGGCCACGCTGAACCACGGGTTTCCGACCGCAGGCCTGGCGGTCGTCCGCTTCGACGGCGATCTTGCCAGCGCCGCCCAAGGCGCCGGCTATCTCGAAGCGTTCCTGACGCCGGCCGATCTCTGAAGCCATTTCAAAGCCTGGTTGTAGAGCCTATATCGGGCGGACCGAAGTCCGAGAGAGCATATTTTGGCATCATCGCTGACCACCTTCACCGACGAGGCGAGGATTGCCCTCGACACGCTGTCAGGCCGCGCCACCGGGCTTTTTTCCCCATCGCTGCGCCTCGGCGTGACCGGATTGTCCCGCGCCGGCAAGACGGTGTTCATATCGGCCCTTGTCCACAATTTGATCCATGGCGGCCGCCTGCCGCTGTTCGAGGCGCAGAAATCGGGGCGCATCGCCCGCGCCTTCCTCGAGCAGCAGCCCGACGACGCCGTGCCGCGTTTCCAGTACGAGGACCACATAGCCGCCCTGGTCAACGATCGTGCCTGGCCCGATTCGACGCGCGCCATTTCGGAACTGCGGCTGACCATCGAATATGAATCGGCTTCCGGCTGGAGCCGCATGTTTTCTTCAGGCAGACTGTCGGTCGATATCGTCGATTATCCCGGCGAATGGCTGCTCGATCTACCCCTGCTCGGCAAATCCTTCGCCGATTTTTCGCACGAAGCCTTTGAAATGGCCGTTCTGCCGGTGCGCGAGGACCTGTCGCAGGCCTGGCGGGCGCTGTCGGCTGGGATCGATCCGGACGCCGATGCCGACGAGATGACGGCGCGCCGCCTGGCCGAAAGCTTCGCCGCCTATCTGAAGGCCTGCAAGCTCGACGAGCGGGCGCTTTCGACCTTGCCGCCCGGCCGTTTCCTGATGCCGGGCGATCTCGAAGGCTCGCCGGCACTGACTTTCGCGCCCCTGGCCGGGATCGGTGACAGGCGTCCGCGCGCAGGGTCGCTGCACGCCATGATGGACAGGCGTTACGAGGCCTACAAGACGCATGTCGTCAAACCCTTCTTCCGCGAACACATCACCCGCCTCGATCGCCAGATCGTGCTGATCGACGCCATGCAGGCGCTGAACGCCGGCCCGGGCGCCATGGCCGACCTGGAACGCGCGGTGACCGAGATCCTCAGCTGTTTCCGACCTGGCCGGGGCAGCTTCCTCACCGATCTGTTTTCGCGGCGCATCGACCGCATCCTGGTTGCCGCGACCAAGGCCGACCATCTGCACCACGAAAGCCATGACCGCCTGCAGGCGATCGTGCGGCGGCTTGCCGACCGAGCCGTGGCACGGGCGAATTTCACCGGCGCCGATGTCGACGTGGTCGCCATGGCGGCGGTGCGCGCGTCGCGCGAAGGCACCGTCAAGCAAGGCCGAGAGACGTTGCCAGTCATTATCGGCACGCCGATCGCCGGCGAGAAGATCAACGGCGAAACCTTCGATGGAAAAACTGAAACAGCCATATTTCCTGGTGATTTACCGGAGAAAATTGATGCGGTTTTTGATCTTTCGGGAGCCGATCACAAGCAGGATGCCGCGGACCCTGCAATCCGCTTCGTCCGTTTCCGTCCCCCAAAGCTAGAACGCACGGCCGAAGGTATCACCCTGTCGCTGCCGCATATCAGGCTCGACCGTGCCTTGCAGTTCCTGATTGGAGATCATTTGGCATGATCGCGCCCCGCAAGCCGGCGGCATTCCGCATCGAGCCGGAAGCCACATCAAGACAAACGCACCCAGAACCGCGCCCCCAGGCCGATGCCCAGCGCAAACCGCGCGCGATGAAGACCGATGTCGCGATGGTCCTCCCGGCGGACGTCGATGTCTTCGACGAGCCCGACATCATTGCCGCGGAGCCGCCACCGGCCATTGCCCCCAGGAAACGCTCGCTGCTCGGCAGCATCTTCTTCGGCGCCTTTGGCGTGCTGGTTTCGCTGGCTGTCGGCTTGTGGACCGACCAGCTCATACGCGACCTCTTTGCGCGCGCCGAATGGCTGGGCTGGCTGGCCGCCGGCATGGCTGCCATCGCCGTGCTGGCGCTTATGGTGATCCTGATTCGCGAATTCCTGGCGATCGGCCGCCTCGCCGAGGTCGAAAAGCTGCAGAAACGGGCGCTCGACGCAATCGAGCGTGACGATCCCAAGGCGGCACGATCGGTCGTCGACGAGCTGTCGGCCTTTGTCGCGGCCAAACCCGAGACCGCGGCCGGCCGGCGCGCGCTGGCCGAACTGCGCGGCGAAATCATCGACGGCGGCAATCTCGTGCGCCTGGCCGAGGCAGAAATTCTGGGCCCCCTCGATGCCAGGGCGAAGGTGATGATCCTCGAGGCCGCCAAACGCGTTTCGCTGGTGACGGCGGTCAGCCCGCGCGCACTGGTCGATGTCGCCTATGTCGTGTTCGAGGCGGGACGGCTCATTCGCCGTCTGTCGGAACTCTATGGCGGACGGCCCGGAACGCTGGGTTTCTTTCGCCTGGCGCGCAGCGTGCTGGCGCATCTGGCGGTCACCGGCTCGATCGCGGTCGGTGACAGTTTCGTCCAGCAGATCGTCGGCCACGGCCTGGCCGCGCGCCTTTCGGCCAAGCTTGGCGAGGGCGTCGTCAACGGCATGATGACGGCGCGCATCGGCATCGCCGCGATGGAGACGGCGCGACCCCTGCCCTTCAGCGCCGCCAAGCGTCCCGGATTGGGCGACTTCCTCTCGGCGCTGACATCGTTCGCAACCAGGAAAGATGGTGAAACCCCATCCGGCAAGTGAGACAGGCTGGAGTGTCCGGACATTCGGAATCGTTACCGGACTGCTCTGCCGCGGCTCCTCGGTGACGAAGCATTAACCAATCTTGTTCATGGTCAGACGGGTTCCAAACAGCATCTTTGTTGCCGGGTGTCGTCGATGAAAAGCGTAATTCTATCCAGCGTCCTGCCCCTGGCAACGGTGATTGCGGCAGTCGTCGGCATTGCCGGAGTGGCATCTGCGGCGGAGCCGGACAAGCAGTTCTTCCAGTCTGCTGAAGGCAAGTGGATCGGTCCCGGCGAAATCGTCGCCGGCAAGTACAAAGGCACCAAGTTCAACTGCAGCTTCACCGGCTCGACGCCCGACGGCAAGGTCGGCATGTCGCTCGACGGCGGCTGCCGGGTCGGCATGTTCACCCAGCCGATGTCGGCCAAGATCGAGCGCAAGGGCCGCGAGGGCTACAAGGGCAGCTTTATGGGTGGCGCGACCGGTTCCGGCCTCGACATCATCGGCGGCAACGTCGTCGATGCCCGCAAAGTGGTCTTCACCATCAACCGCAACCAGCTGCGCGGCGTCATGCAGGCTCGCATCCCTGACGACAATTCGATGACAGTGACTATTGCCGTGCGCGTCGACGACCAGTTGGTGCCGGTGATCGGCATGAGCTTGAAGCGCGTCGATGCAGTCGAAGTCGGCTCCATCGCGCCGAACTGAAAAAATCCAAAGAAAAAGGCGGCGACCCAACGGTCACCGCCCTCTCACTTGAGCCCATCGAATCAGGCGCTTAGGCCTTGATCTCAAATCAGGGCGTTAGCCTTTGATTGTGGCCGTCAGTTCGTCATAGGCCTTGCAGGCGTCGGCCAATGTCGTAGCGCCCTGATACTTGGTTGTCACCGCCTGGACCTTGGCCGTCAGATCAGCCGCTTTGGACGGGTCCTTGGTAATCGCTTCCTGCAGCGCGGTAGCCATGTCCTGCGCCTTCTTGGTCGCGATTTCCGCCGTGCACTCGGGCGCCTTCGAGCAAGCCGAACCGGCAAGCACCGCCAGGCCGACGGCAACAAACAAAAACTTCTTCATGTCAGTCATCTCCTCAAAAAGGGCGCGACTTGATCGTCGATCACCCTCCAATGGCCGAAGCCGAGCGTCCTTAGCCTTCGATTGCGGCAAGATGCAACGTGTTCCCGGCCTCAACTTGTGTATCGCGCCTGCAACATCGGCGGCGGCCCGGATTCAGGCTATTTTGTCAGCGGCAGCAAAGTTCAGCTGCGTGGCTGCAGCAGCGCCAAGACGGCGGTCGATGCGGCAAGGACAGCAGTCAGAGTCAAAGGCCCGGTCGCGCCATAGGTGTCCACGACATAGCCGCCGACAACCGCGCCGATGGTGATGGCAATCTGGAAAGAGGTGACCATCAGGCTGCCCGCTGCCTCCAGCGCATCAGGCGCCGCGCGCGACATATTGGTCGGCAGCACCACCGGCGCCATGCCAAAGGCGAAACCCCACAGCGTAACGAAGCCGAAGGCAACGCCGATATGCGAGCCCCAAAGCACCAAAGTAAGTGCCGCAACCGCCATCAACCCTGCGGTGACTGCGAGGGCCATGTGGATGTTGGTGTCGGCCATGCGGCCGCCGGCAACATTACCGATCACGGCAGCGATGCCAAACCCGAGCAGAGCCAGGGCAATCGGTCCGGTTGTAAGGAGTGTCACCTGTTCGAGGAAGGGACGCACATAGACCGAGCCGGCAAAATGCCCCGTCATCAGCAAAACAATAGCCAGCATGCCGAGTTGGATGCCGCACCGCCGGGTCAGCCGAAATACATCTGCAAGGCTGTTGCTAGCCGTTGCAGGCAAGGTCGGCAGGCTGAGAAACTGCAGCAGCATGGCAAGCGCGGCCAGCCCCGCCGTCATGGCCATGGCACTGCGCCACCCTATCCAGTCACTGATCAACGCGCCCATCGACGGTGCGGCAATGGTGGCAAGCGAGACGCCGAGGGTGACGATCGCCATGCCCCGACCTGTCGCATTGGCGCCAACCAGCCTCGCCACGACGGCGACCGAAAGTGCCCAGAAAGCGCTGAGAGCGATGCCCAGCCCGGCCCGGCCCAACAGCAACAGCCAGAAATCGGTCGCCAGCGCCGCCAGGATATTGGAACCGACCGCAAGAGCGCTGAGACCAACCAGCACCGCCTTGCGGTTCAAGCGGCCGATGAGAACATTGCTCAACATGGCCGTCACGGCGCCGACGGAAGCGGTGGCGGTGACGACCTGGCCGGCCGTCCCCTCGCTGATGCCGAGATCGCGTGCCATTGGCGTCAGCAGACCTGCGGGCAGGAATTCGGCCGACACCAGGGCAAAGCTGGTGGCCGCCAATGAAATGACCGCGAACCAGGTGGCTGAACTCCACGCGGCTGGTGCATCGGCATCAAGGCCAATCGCGGCGTCTTCAATCTGTAATGTTGTGTCAGTCACGGAAAGATCTCCAAAGTTTGGAGGTCTTAAATAGGCGAGTCCGCTCGGATGATATGTATCTTAGAATCCGAAATTCATATCCATTCGTCCGGGAATTGTGCGGCGCACAACGCCCGGCGAGACATTGGTGATGCGCTTGAACGCGCGCGCGAAGGATGCCTCGGAATCATAGCCCAAACGGGTAGCGACTTCGGCAACCGACAAGCCGTTTTGGCCCAGCAATTCGCGGGCAAGCTGCATACGCAGGCGGGCGAGATAGTGTGCGGCACCCTCTCCCAATACCGCACTGAAACGCTCGGCGAAAATCGAACGCGATTGGCCTGCCACGCCGGCCAGGCTTCCCAGCGTCCAGTTGTGGCCGGGGCTGCGGTGCATGGCCGCCAAAGCGCGGCCTATATGGGGATCGCGGATGGCTGCGAGCCAACCGGTGGTCGAGGCTCCGTTGCAATTGACCCAGCAGCGTATGAGCCGGGCCGTCAGCAAGTCGGCCATACGCGACAGAATCGTGGCGCTGCCCATCTGCGGTTGCGAGGCCTCCACCGTCATGGCCGCCAGCAAAGGACCGACGACCGGGTCATTGCCGGCCACGTCGCAACCCTTGATGACAGGCGGCATCAACGTTATCAATGGGTTGAGTGCATAGGAGTCCAAGGCCATGGAGCCGCAGAAAAGGGTGCTCGTGGCGCCCGTTCCTTGCCGTACCACTTCGCAGACGTTGCCCCCCAACTTGATCACCTGGCAACCTTCGAGCGAGTCCCCTGCAACGTCCGGCGCGCTCGCCAGCCGATGGGCGATGCCTTGCGGCAGCAGCACCAGATCGCCATCGCGCAACTCCTGCCAGCCTTGCGATTCAGTATGAATCCAGCACGGGCCCTGGCCGACAAAGTGAAACCGAAGCAGCTGTTGTTGCGGAAAGTCTATGCTCCATGGGTGCCGGAGCTCGCAGCGGCCATAGTTGACACCACTCAAGCGAAAGTCTTGCAGAACTTCGCTGAGCGCATCCATCGGGATATGTGGCGTCGAAGACGGACGGGACGAATAGTCAGGCATATACCTGATATAGATGCCGAACGTCCGGCAGGCAAGCGGGGACCGTTGTTCCACCAGGTGAATCGTTGCAGCGGCGCCCTACCCTTCCCGGCAGATTTCTCGCCTTGCCTCCCACTCCAACTGCATGCAAGGAGTTTCTGCTAGACACAGGGACAAGAGGCATGGCGGCGGAAGCATCGGGCAGTGATCTGGTTCAGGTGGTGGCACTGCTTGCTGCCGGCGTCGTTGCCGTTCCAATCTTCAAGCGCATGGGCCTTGGCTCGATCCTCGGCTATCTGGCCGCCGGCGTGGTGATCGGTCCGTTCGGCCTCGGCGTCTTTTCCGAATCGGAAGCCATTCTTCATGTCGCCGAGCTCGGTGTGGTGATGTTCCTGTTCATCATCGGGCTGGAAATGCAGCCATCGCGGCTGTGGGGCCTGCGCCGCGAGATCTTCGGCCTCGGCGCGCTGCAGGTCGGCGTCTGCGCGCTGCTGCTGACCGGTGTCGGCATGGCGGGAGGGTTTCCGATCGCGCAATCCTTCGTCGCCGGCGCCGGCTTCGTGCTGACCTCGACGGCGATCGTCATGCAACTCCTGGAGGAACGCGGTGAAATCGCCGCACCGAAAGGCCAGCGCATCGTATCGGTCCTGCTGCTCGAGGACCTTGCCATCGTGCCGCTGCTGGCCCTGATCGCGTTCCTGGCACCCGGTGGAGCCGACACCAGCCTGTCGGAGCGCCTGACCGAAATCGGCATCGGCCTTGCCGCGATCATCGGCCTGGTGGTGGCCGGCCGTTATCTGCTCAACCCGTTCTTCCGCATCCTGGCGGATGCCCGTGCCCGCGAGGTGATGACGGCGGCGGCACTTCTGGTCGTCCTTGGCTCCGCCCTCGCCATGCAGCTCAGCGGCCTGTCGATGGCGATGGGTGCCTTCCTGGCCGGCGTGCTTTTGTCTGAATCGACCTTCCGCCACCAACTCGAAGCCGACATCGAACCCTTCCGCGGCATCCTGCTTGGCCTGTTCTTTCTCGCGGTAGGCATGTCGCTCGACCTGCATGTGGTCGCGGCGAACTGGCGGCTGATCGCCATCTATGTCGTCGCCTACATGGTGATGAAGGCATTCGGTATCTACATCGTCGCCCGCATCCTGAAATCAGGCCACCGCGAAGCCCTGGAGCGCGCGGTCTTCATGGCACAAGGCGGCGAATTCGCCTTTGTCCTTTACTCGGCGGCCGCGGCGGTCGGCATCATCGACGGCCAGGCCAACGCGACGCTGACGGCGATCGTCATCATCTCCATGGTGCTGACGCCGCTGGCCATCATCGCCTTGCGCTATCTGACGCCGCGTGACGAGCAGTCGCTCGACGGGGTCGATGTCGCCGATGGCCTGACCGGCAGCGTGCTGGTCATTGGTTTCGGCCGCTTCGGCCAGATCGCGAGCCAGCCGCTGCTGCTGCGCGGCATCGACGTCTCGATCATCGACAATGACGTCGAAATGATCCAGGCGGCGGCCGATTTCGGCTTCAAGGTCTATTATGGCGACGGCACGCGACTGGACATCCTGCATGCCGCCGGCGCCGGCCGTGCGCGCGCCGTGCTGATCTGCGTCGACAAGGCCGATGTGGCTGTTCGCATCGCGGAGCTCATCAAGGCTGAGTTTCCTTTGCTCACCGTGCTGGCCCGCGCTTTCGATCGTGGTACCGCGCTGCAGCTCATTCGCGCCGGCGTCGACTACCAGCTGCGCGAAACCTTCGAATCCGCACTTGTTTTCGGCGGCTCGGCCCTGGAATCGCTGGGCGTCGATCCCGAAGACGTGGCTGAAACGATCGAAGACGTCAGACGCCGCGACACCGACCGCTTCGAAACCCAGCTCGCCGAGGGCATTCGCGCCGGGCAGCGCTTCCTGAGAGGCAATATCGGCACGCCGATTCCGACACCGCTCTCCACGCCGCGCCGGCCTGGTCAGGCACTCAACGAAGAGACCGCGGGTGTGCTGCACAAGTCCGAACCCGCCGATTGAGCAAGGAATCAGGCATGGAATTGGACAGCAGAGCCCTGTCGGTCACCAAATTCTGGCGCGATGCCGGCGAGGATGCCTGGTTCGAGAAGAACGAAGCATTCGATGCCGAGTTCCGCGACCGCTTTCTCGGCCTGCACTACGCCGCCGCGCGGCGTGAATGCGACGACTGGCTGGAACATGCCGAAGGTGCGCTGGCGCTGATGATCCTGCTCGACCAGTTTCCGCGGAACTGTTTTCGCGGCACCGGCCATATGTACGCGACCGATCCGCTCGCCAGACATTTCGCAGAGAGGGCGATCGCGGCCGGCCATGACCTGGCACTCGAGGAAAGGCTTCGTGTTTTCCTCTATCTGCCGTACGAGCATTCGGAACTGCTGGCCGACCAGGACATTTCGGTCGAGCTGACGCAGGCCAGGGCAGAGCCCTACCTGAAGTATGCTGTCGAACATCGCGATATCATTCAGAATTTCGGCCGTTTTCCGCACCGAAACAAGATGCTTGGCCGCGAAACCACCCTGCAGGAGCAGACGTTTCTGGATGGTGGCGGCTTCTCCGGTTAAAGACCCCGCTCCAAGGTGTGTTGAGATTCAGGTCAGGCCGAGTCGAAAACGGTGGGTTCCGAGAACCGGAGCGGAGCGTACATTTGGGTACGTGAGCACAGTTCTACCGCGACGCGGTAGAACGGGGAAGCGCAGGAACTCGCCGTTTGCAGGCCGGCATCACCTGAATATCAACGCACCTAGGCCAACCACCAATCCCGGCCGGAGGACAATCGCTCGATGCCTGAGGTATCGACGGCGACCAGACGGTCGGTGATGCTGCGACCGCTGACAACCAGGCTGGGCGCGATCTCGGCCAGCGGCGCCAGCACGAAGGCGCGCTCCAGCATGCGCGGATGCGGTACCTCCAGCCCGGTCTCGTGGATGACGCGGTCCCCGAACACCAGAATATCGATGTCGATCAGCCGCGGCCCCCAGCGCTCCTCCCGGACACGCTTCAGCTTGCGCTCCGCATCGAGGCAGAGGTCGAGCAAGGCACGCGGTGCAAGCACGGTGGAAAATTCGGCGGCCGCATTGAGAAAATCCGGCTGATCGAGCTTGCCCCATGGCGGCGTGCGATAAAGCGAGGAGACGCCGGTGACGCGCGTATCCGCGTCGGCATCCAGCATGCGCAGCGCCGCGCCCATGGATTTCGCCGGATCGCCAAGATTGCCGCCAAGGCTGAGATAAACGGTACTATTCGGGCCAGACAACGGTCACCTCGACATAATCGAGCACGCCGGGCACCGGTGCGTTCGGCTTGCGCACCGTGATCTCGGCCTTCTTAATCTGCGGAAAACGCGCCGTCAGCGCACGGGCCACTTCGAGCGCCAGCGACTCGATCAGAAAACGGCGCTGCCCGGTGATGATCTTCTCAATGACGGTGAATGCAATGCCGTAGTGGACTGTATCCTCGATCGAATCCTCGGCAAGTGCGCGGCCTGGATCGACGGTGAGAACAGCATCGACATAGAAGCGCTGGCCGAGCCTTTCCTCCTCGTCCAGCACGCCGTGCCGGGCAAAGAAAGCGCAGTTCTTCATGCGGATGACATACATCGCTCAGTTTCTCGCCCGGTCCGTCTGACGCGCCAGCATAGCATCCGCGAGCGCCAACGCGTCCACGTTGAATGCGACATCGTGGACGCGAAACAGATCGGCGCCCTGGAGCCTCAATATAACGCTGGTCGCCGCTGTTCCGACCCCTCTGTCGGCGGCATCACGGCCGGTGACCGTGCCGATGAAGCGTTTTCGCGACGTACCGGCCATCAGCGGCAGGCCGAGGGCATGCAATTCCGAAAAGCGTGCCATCAGGTCGAGATTTTCCTCCGCCGTCTCCTTGGCGAATCCGAAACCGGGATCGAGCACGATACGATCGTCGGCGATGCCGTTCTGGCGGGCGATTTCCAGCGACCTTCGCAGGAATGCCAACTGATCGGCAATCGCGTCCGGCAGCTTCTGGCGATCCCGCCCGGTATGCATGATGACAAGCCCCGCGCCGGTGTCGGCGGCGACACGCGCAATATCGGGCTCGCGCTGCAAACCCCAGACATCGTTGACGATATGCGCGCCGGCGGCGACCGCCAGCCGCGCCGTGTCGGCACGATAGGTGTCGACCGAAATCAGCACCTCGCTCACGCCCGCCAGCGCTTCGATCACCGGCAGGATGCGCTCCTGTTCCTGGCTGGCCGATACCGCGGCAGCACCTGGGCGCGTCGATTCTCCGCCGACATCGACAACCAGTGCCCCTTCCCCGATCATGCGGCGCGCCTGGGCCAGCGCCTTTTCAGGGGCGTCGAACTGGCCGCCGTCGGAAAAGCTATCGGGCGTGACATTGAGGATGCCGACGACCACGGCCTTGCCGCCAAGGTCGAGATGGCGTCCATGCGCCAACTGCCATCGCCGGGCCGTCATTGCTCATCGACCATGGAGTTCATCAATCATGTGTGATCCCTGGCGGATCAATTTCATTGCGCCGGCAACGGCCGTAAAGCAAGGTGATCGAAGAGGCAACATGATGAAGCGGGCCATGCTTGGCATGAAAAGACGGTCCCTGGGCGTGAAACGATCCTTGGCTTGCGCGCTGCTGCTCGCCATGACCCCGCTTCCGGCGGCGACCGCCAATCTCGTCAAGACGTACAGCTATTTCGCCATCGGCGGCAGCACCCTCGACGACATCGAGGCACAACTCTCCAAACGCGGGCCGGAGGTGAAAAGTACCGGCAACCGGCACCCGGGCGCCACCCAAATGGCCTTCACCACCCGTGTCAGCTATGCGCAGACGCCGAGTTCCTGCCGGATCGCCGACGCGGCGGTGACCGTCAAAGTGAAGGTGATCCTTCCCGAGTGGCGGCGCCCGCGCAAGGCCGATGCCGATGTCAGGCTGTTCTGGGATACGCTGTCCGCCGACATCAAGCGCCATGAGGAGCGCCATGTCGAAATCGCCAAGAACCATGGCGGCGAACTCGAAGAGGCCTTGAAGGCCACCTACCCGCAAAAGAACTGCGACGCCGCCAAGGCCAAGGCGGCAGCCATCACCGCGGCTGTTCTGGCCAGGCACGACCGCGCCCAGCTTCAGTTCGACCGCGTCGAAAGCGTCAATTTCGAAAGCCGCATCTTGCGGCTGCTGCGCTACCGCATGGAGCGCATCGGGAATGGCCGACTGCCGCCGGCCTGAACGCACCCGAACTGAAAGCCAAAATCGCCGAAGGTAGTGCCAGATTCGAAAAACTTTCGAGCCCCTGTCGAAACCGGCCTATATGGGACGACATATGTCAGGCTCGCCAGACGCGAGCTTAAAACACCAATGCGATCCAAACGGTCAAGAAACCGGAACGGCTGAACAGGGCCGGTCAAATCGCAAGCTTATGGATGAACGATCATGGACCAGGCTGTCGATAACAAAACGATGGCGGAAACCGGCACGCCGATAACAGAGAGCGAAAAGAACGCCATTATCGGCGGCGTGCTGTTGTCGATGCTGTTGGCGGCACTCGACCAGACCATTGTTGCGCCAGCCATGCCGACCATTGGGCATGCGCTCGGAAACGCACACTATCTGCCATGGATCGTCACCGGTTATCTCCTGACCGCTACCGCCGTGGCCCCGCTCTACGGCAAGATTTCCGACGTCTACGGCCGCCGGCCGACTGTCTATGCCGCGATCCTGATCTTTTTGGCGGGATCGCTGGTCAGTGCGATGGCTCCCAACATGTTTGTGCTGGTTGTCGGGCGGGCGATCCAGGGCGCCGGCGGCGGCGGCTTGTTCGCGTTGACGCAGACCGTCGTCGGCGATCTCGTTCCGCCGCGCGAGCGGGCACGCTATGCCGCCTGGTTCTCCGGCACATGGGCTGTCGCCAGCGTTGCCGGTCCGTTGCTCGGCGGCACCTTCGCAGAGCACCTGCACTGGTCCCTGATCTTCTGGATCAACATTCCGCTTGGTGTTCTTGCGATGGCGATCATCAACAAGCCGCTCAAGAAGCTGCCAGTTGCCGCAAAGCGCCACCGCATCGACGGCCTGGGGGCGTTGCTTCTGATCGCTGCCACGGCGCTGCTGCTGCTCGCATTGAACTGGGGCGGCAGCGCCTATCCCTGGATTTCGCTTGAAGTCATCGGCGTTCTCTGCGGTTCGGCGATTTTCTGGGGCGCTTTTGCCTTGCGGCTTATGCGAGCCGCCGAGCCGCTCATCTCACTCGAAGTGCTTGGCAATCCAATCGTTCTGGCGGGCACGCTTTCGATGTTCCTGCTTCAGGCCGCAAGCGTCGGCATGGCTGTGTACCTGCCCGTCTATCTTCAGGCGGTGCTCGGCCTGTCTGCGGCAGAGTCGGGCATCGCGATGCTCGGGCTTCTGCTGGGGACCGTCGGCGGCGCGGCATTCAGCGGGCGTATGATACCGCATTTCACCCACTACAAGCGCATCGCGATGGTGGGCGTCGTCTTCAGCATGCTGTGCCTCTGCCTGCTGGCCGTCGTCGCAGGATATGCAACGCTGCTGGAGGTAGAGGTCTTGACGATCTGCATCGGGTTTGGAACCGGAACGACGTTTCCGGTCACCACCGTGTCGGTCCAGAACGCCGTCGATCGCGTGCATCTTGGCGTCGCGACGGGCGTGCTGACATTCCTGCGTTCGCTTGGCAGTGCGCTTGGTGTCGCGATGCTCGGCGCGGTCGCTCTGGGCTACGGCTTGCCACTTGCCGGTGAAGGCGTGCGGATCGTGGGCCATAACGCGACGGTCGAGCCGTTCGTGATGATCTTTGCCGTCGCCGCCGTTACATTGCTGCTGGGGCTGATCACGCTGACGCTGATGCCCGAAAAGGAGCTTCGCGGTTACGCCGACAATGCGGCGCCCATCCTCGCCGAGTAAGCTTCAGCCGGAGACGCCGAGCTTCTTCTGCAGGCTGGTCGATGAGGTCGTGTACTGGAAAACGATGCGCTCGCCGGGGCTGATGATGCGCTTGGCGGCCTGCGCCATCAGCGCCACTTCGTGGAAGCCAGACAGGATCAGCTTCAGCTTGCCCGGATACCAGTTGATGTCGCCGACCGCGAAGATACCGGGCACCGATGTCTGGAACTTCTCGGTATCGACCGGAATAAGGTTCTCGTGAAGGTTGAGACCCCACTCCGCGATCGGTCCGAGCTTCATGGTCAGGCCGAAGAACGGCAGCATGCGCGTGCAAGGCACCTCGACATCGCCGTCAGGTCCCTTGATGGTGGCCGATGACAGTTGGCCGTCGGCACCGGTCAATCCGGTCACCTGCCCGACCTGGAACTCCAGCTGCCTCATCTCCTGCATGGCATACATCTTGTTGACGCTGTCGGGGGCGGCACGGAACTCGGGCCGCCGGTGCACCAGCGTCACGCTCTTTGCCACCGGCTGCAGGTTCAGCGTCCAGTCGAGTGCCGAGTCGCCGCCACCGACGATAACGAGGTCATGGCCGCGAAAATCCTCCATCCGGCGCACCGAATAGAAGACGCTCTTGCCTTCATAGGGCTCTATGCCGGGGATCGGCGGACGCTTGGGCTGGAAGGAGCCGCCGCCGGCGGCAATCACCACCACCTTGGCCTCGAACACCTCGTTTTCGTCGGTGGTGACGCGAAAACTGCCGTCCTCCAGTTTTTCCAGGCTGGAAACCATTCGGTTGTAGCTGAAATCAGGCTTGAACGGCGCGATCTGCTCGAGCAATTTGTCGACCAGCCCCTGCGCCGAGATCGAAGGCCAGCCTGGAATGTCGTAGATCGGCTTTTCCGGATAGAGCTCCGCGCACTGGCCGCCCGGCCGATCGAGAATGTCGATCAGGTGGCATTTCATGTCGAACAGGCCGAGCTCGAACACGGCAAACAGGCCAACCGGTCCTGCCCCGACAATAAGCACGTCTGTCCTGATAATGTCGGTCATGCCTGTGCCTCGCTGCGCATGACCCCGAAAATCGGATCGATTTTCGGAAAGGATCATGCGCAAATAAAAGTCCTACAGCGTCCTTTGCGCGTCCAAGAGGACGCGCGGCGCTGTAGTGAAACAGCAGGACACTGCATGACCATCGCTCCGCTGCCAAGCCGCAGCGGGAAAAATCAGTTGGCAAAGATACTGCGCTTATCCCTGACGGGCAGGCACCCGCACAATGAGACCGTCGAGCGCGTCTCGCACCTTGATCTGGCACGACAGCCGTGAGTTAGGCTGGACGTCGTAAGCGAAGTCCAGCATGTCCTCTTCCATCGCTTCCGGCTCGCCGACTTCAGCCGTCCAGGCTTCGTCGACATAGACGTGACAGGTGGCACAGGCGCAGGCGCCGCCGCATTCGGCTTCGATCCCGGGCACGGCGTTGCGGATCGCGTTCTCCATGACCGTAGAGCCGTTCTCGGCGTCCATGTCGAAATGCGTGCCGTCATGGGCAATGAAAGTCAGCTTGGTCATTTGTCACCTGAAGGGAGTTCCAGCCGAGATAATCACTCCGGCTGACAAGTCAACTGCCGCATGAAAGCGCCGCCCGATGACGTTTTTCCGCAAATCGGGTTCAGCGCGGATTCAGCGGTTGATGGCGGCGATGAAATCGCGCACTTCGTCGATCAGCATGCCAAGCCGTTTGAGCGTCTGGCCGTCTTCCGGCCGGTGCTCGATCTCGGTGGCGCAATCGGCGATGGCAAAGGCGCCGACGCCCCGTGCCGAACCCTTCAATCCATGGGCGAGCAGAAGCCGGTCCTTGATGTCGGCGTCGACTATTCTGTCGCGCACGGACAGCGCCTGCTGTACAAACAGCGCCAGCACCTCTTGCTCAAGGCTGCGGTCACCCATCGTCTGGCGGGCAAGGTGTGCCAAATCGACCGGCCGTGACCGCCTTGGTCCGGATACGTCGCCCCCGGGCATTGAGAAGGCAATGCCGCTTTCGCCACGCATGAACTCGAACTCCGTTTCTTCGATTCGCCCAAAAACCTAGGCGAATCCAATGGACAACGGGTTAATGAATGGCCGGGAAAAATGTTGCCAAAGCGGCGCCCAAATCACAGTTCCGTTAACCTTATATTTAAAGTTTTACGTATCCCGCGGAATGCATGTTTTCTTTACCCCCCTGTGTCATTACGATACGAGGGGTCCATTTTCAGCCTCCTGCGCGGGGCAAGACAAACAGAATTATAAGCCCGCGGCAGCTAGTACAGGGTAGCGAAGGCATGGCAAAGAAACCAACGACGACGAGAACTCTCGACAGCGACGTGGCCAGGGAACTGGAAAAGGCGCTCGATCTCGACCTCAGCAACGAGATCGGCAACGGCGACCTCGACATCGCGGCTTCTATGGAGGATCTGGAAGCTCAGATATCCCAGGCGGCCGACGAGTTGGCGCGCGAGGGACGCAATCATAAGCCGGAACAAAACCCGGAGCCCGTAGTCAATCAGAACCACGCCGCGAAACCCGCGCCGAAGGCAAAGCCTGCCGAATTGCGCCCCGTGGAACCGCGCAATGGCGCCCAGCCCGCGGGTTTCGCGCCGGCCAATGACGATCGCCAGAAGGACTATAAGACGCTTCTGCACAGCCTCAACAGGCGTGCCTCGAACACCATTTACTGGGTCGTTGCCTTCGTTTCGCTCGCCTGGTTCGCTGGCGCCGGCGGTTTGGCCAATCTGCTTTTCGGACCGAGCATCTGGAGAATCCGTACGCTCGACCAGTTCCTTGCCCGTCCGGAGCTGATCGGCCTTGCGGTCGCGGCCATCGTGCCCGTCATCCTGTTCTGGGCCTTCGCCGCCATGATTCGCCGCGCCCAGGAAATGCGCATCGCCGCACAGTCGATGACCGAAGTGGCCTTCCGCCTGACCGAGCCGGAAAACCTTGCCCAGGATCGCGTCATGATGATCGGCCAGGCCGTTCGTCGCGAGGTCGCGGCCATGGGCGAAGGCATCGAACGCACGCTTGCCCGCGCGGTCGAGCTGGAAACGCTGGTCCACAGCGAAGTCAACCAGATCGAACGCTCCTATTCCGAGAATGAATCCCGCATCCGCTCGCTGGTCGACGGGCTCGGCAGCGAGCGCGAAGCCGTCGTCACCCATGCCGAGCGCGTCCGCGCTTCGATCACCGGCGCGCACGAGACGCTGAAGGACGAGATCGGCGCCGCCTCCGACATCATACGCGACTCGATCCTCAATGCGTCGACCAAATTGTCGATGACGATCACCAATTCCGGCGACACGCTGATCGATCGCATCAACGAAAGCTCGATGTCGATCTTCGATTCCGTCGAAGGCCGGCTCGATTCGATCACCGACCGTCTGTCGACCTCAGGCGAAGCCTTCGCCAGCCTTCTCGACACCCGCATTGCCAAGCTGACGGACACCACTGACGGCCTGACACGGTCGTTGACCGATCTGCTCGACGATCGCACCACCGGCATGGTGTCGCTGCTCGGCGGTGCCGCGCGCACCCTCAATTCCGAATTCGAGGCCAGCCTCAACGGCATCGAGCGGACGCTCGCCGAACGCGGCCAGGCACTGATCAGCGAGTTCCAGACGCGCGCCGAGGCGCTGGACACCGGAACGCAGAAGCTCAATGCGGCACTCGAAGCCCGCGCCCGCCAGATCAACGAAACGCTGGTCGAGCGCGCACGCGAAATCGCCCATACCTTTGCCGAGAGCAAGGACACGCTGTCGGCGATGATTGATCAGGGCAAGACCCAGATCGGCGCCGACATGGCCGACATCGTCACCTCGACCTCCTCCATGCTCGAAGCCCGCGCCAGCGACTTCGCCGGGCGCATGGAGGCCGCCCGCCATGTCGTGTCGCGTTCGTTCGACAGCGACATCCAGCGGCTCGCCGACGCCCGCGTCGGCATCGAGGAAGCCGTCGAGAACCACAGCAGGAAACTGTCCGAAAGCCGCGAGCGCATGGCCGCGGCCATGGAGGCCGACCTGGCGAAGTTCGCCGAGGGCCGCGCCGGCATCGATGCGGCGGTAACCAACCAGGTGCAGAAGCTGGCCGAAGGCCGCAGCCTGATCTCGCGCGCTCTCGAAGAGGACCTGCGCAAGGTCAATGAATCGCGGGCGGCCATCGATGCATCGCTCGGCAGCCATCTCGAAAGGCTGGAAGAAGGCCGCAACAGGCTCTCCACTGCCCTAAACGAAGACTCCGGGAAACTGGTGCAAGCCCGTACGATTATTGATGAAATGGTCGCGGGCCATGTCGGCAAGCTCGCCGAGGGCCGCAACATTCTGTCACGCGCCCTGGAGGCCGACCTCGGCAAATTGTCCGACAGCCGCGCCAGCATCGACGGTCTGGTCGCCAGTCAGGTCGAGAAGATCGCCGAGGGCCGCGCCGTGCTCGCCAAGGCGTTGGAAAACGACATCGTCGGCATCAAGAGCCTCATCGAAACCCACTCCGCCAAACTGGCGGAGGACCGCACGCAGCTTTCCCATTCGCTCGACAGCGATCTGTCCGGAATACGCGGCCTGATCGAAAGCCACTCGGGACGGCTGGCCGAGGACCGCGGCCTGCTGTCCCAGACGCTTGAGGCCGACCTTGCCAAGCTGGCTGAAAGCCGTTCGAGCATCGACGGTCTGGTCGCCGGTCAGGTCGAGAAGCTGGCGGAAGGCCGCGACATTCTCAAGCGCGCGCTGGAATCCGATCTGAACACGATCAAGGGCGTCATATCGAGCCAGTCGGAAAAGCTGGCCGAGGATCGCGGTCAGCTTTCCCGGGTCCTGGAAGCCGATCTGCAGAATGTGAACAGCGTCATCGCCGATCACATGAACAAGCTCGTCCAAGACCGCTCCGCCCTGTCGAGGGCCCTTGAGGATGACCTCGCCAAGCTGGCCGACAGCCGTTCCAGCATCGACGGGCTGGTTGCCGGTCAGGTCGAGAAGCTGTCCGAGGGCCGAGATATCCTGCGGCGTGCTCTGGAATCCGACCTCAATGCGATCAAGGGCACCATTGCCGACCAGTCGCAGAAACTGGTCGATGACCGGGCACAGTTCGCCCGGGCGCTCGAGGCTGATCTCGAAAGCGTCAACGGCCTGGTCAACAGCCATTCCGAAAGGCTCGTGCAGGACCGTTCGACGCTGTCGAAAGCGCTTGAAGCCGACCTCGAAAACGTCGGCGGCCTCGTCAACAGCCACGCGGAAAGGCTCGTCCAGGAGCGCTCGACCCTGTCGAAGGCGCTCGAGGACGATCTCGCCAAGCTGGCCGAGAGCCGCTCCAGCATCGATGGCCTGGTCGCCGGCCAGGTCGAGAAGCTCGCCGAAGGCCGCGATGTTCTGAAGCGCGCGCTAGAAGCCGACCTCGCCAAGCTGGCCGAAAGCCGCTCCAGCATCGACGGTCTGGTCGCCGGCCAGGTCGAGAAACTGGCCGAAGGCCGCGACATTCTCAAACGCGCCCTCGAAGCGGACCTGCAGAAGCTGACCGAAAGCAGCAGCGGTATCGACAACGTCATCGCCGGACATGTCGGCAAGCTGTCCGAAGGCCGCAATATGCTGACCCGCGCGCTGGAAGACGATCTCGGCAAGCTGGCGGAGACCCGCAAGGATGTCGACCGCTCGCTGTCGGGCCACATCGACCAGATCGCCGCCAGAAGCTCGGACATCTCTGCCGCGATTGCAGGAGATGTCGAAAAAATCGAGCAGGCGTTCAGCCGCCAGACGGGCATCATCGAGGAGCGCGCCGGCACCATGGAGCGCGCGCTCTCGACAGGCGTCGACAACGTCCGCGCCGTGCTCGAGAAGAGCGCCGTGTTTGTCGCCGGCGCCCTGCGCGAAAAGGTGCTGGAAGTCACCAGCACCCTGCACGAGCAGGCCGGTGCCGCTTTCAGCGACGCCGACCGCAAGATCGCCGAGCGCGCCGAGCAGACGTCCGCCGCCCTGCTGGCGCGGGCCGAAGACATCGCCCGCACCTTCGAGGATGCAGACCGTCGCCTCCACGCTCGCGCCGAAGACACGTCCAACGCCTTGCTTGCCCGTGCCGACGATACGTCCAGCTCGCTGCTGGCCCGCGCGCATGAAACCGCCGATCAGCTGGCCGCTCGCGCAAGCCAGATCGCCGGCACCTTCGACGCGGCGGATCAGAAGCTGGCCGCCCGTGCCCAGGAAGCCGCCGATCAGCTGACTGCCCGGGCCCAGGACACCGCGGATCATCTGGCCGCCCGTGCAAGCGAGATTGCCGGCACGTTCGATGCGGCCGACCAGAAGCTGGTTGCCCGCGCTATCGAGACCGCCCAGTCGCTGGCCGCGCGTGCCGGCGACATCCTGCGCAACTTCGAAGGCGCCGACCAGCGGCTCGGCATGCGCATCGGCGAATCGGCCGAAGCGCTTGCCGCACGCGCGTCGGACCTTGGCCGCATTTTCGATGCCGCCGACCAGCAACTCGTCTCGCGCATCGCCGAAGGTTCGGAAGCGCTGTCGAGCCGTGCCTCGGAAATCGGCCGTATCTTCGACGAGGCGGATCAGCGTCTGGTGTCGCGCATCGCCAGCAGCACCTCCACGATCGGCGAGCATGCCGAGACGATCGTCGGTGCCTTTGCCGATACCGAGCAACGGGTTGCCGAACGCGCAAGGCGGACCGGCCAGGAGATGGCCGTGCATGCCCGCGAAATCGAGCAGGCGCTTGCCGGTGCGGACGAGCGTTTCGCGTCGAGTGCCGCGGCCGCGGCAGCCCGTGTCGAAGAGCAGGTCTCAGGCGTCGAGAACCGCCTCGCCTTCACAGCCGAGACGATGGGCCAGAAGCTCAACGAACAGGTGTCGAATGCCGAGGCGCAACTCGTCTCGCGCGCCAATGTGATCGCCGAGACCTTCACCGCGGTTGGCCAGCATATCGGCCAAAGCACCAACGATGCCGCCAAGACGATCGGCGCCAACACCCGCGAACTCAACACCATGCTCGCCGCACGTTCGGCCGAAATGTCGAAGATCCTCGACGAAACCGCACGGCCCCTGGTCGAGCGCTTCGCCCAGGGCGGCTCGGACCTGCAAAAGAGCATGGAAGAGGTCACCGAACGCGCCACCGAGAAGCTGCGCAGCGAGAATGCCGCGCTTGTCGACGCGCTCGCCAGCCGCACCGCCGAAACCTTGTCGGCGGTCGAGGGCGCCCGCTCGTCGCTGTCCGACAGCGTCGCCGATCTCATCGGCCGGATGACCAAGTCCAGTTCGCAGCTCGGCCAGCTGATCGAGCAAGCCGCGGTCAATCTCGGCCAGGTCGATGAACGCCTGAGCGGCAGCACGCAAAGCTTCGCCGCCACCACGGAAAAAGCCGCGCAGACCTTCGCCAGCTCGGCGCGGCTGGTCGATTCGAACACGACGAGGCTGACGGAACTGTCGTCGTCCACCTTGCGCGAGGTGGCGTCGATCGCCACCAAGTTCGACGAACACAGCCGTCTGCTGTCCAGCGCTTCGGACCTGCTGAGCTCGGCCCAGAGCAATCTCGAACACACGCTCGAACGGCAATCGTCGCTCGAAGACCTCGCTGTCGGCCTGGTCAAGAAGTCGGAAGATCTCGAAAGGGTCATGCGCTCGTTCGAAAATCTCGTCGGCCAGACGCTGCAGAACGCCGAAGGCAAGACGATGGAGTCGGCCGACAAGATCCGCAACGCCATCACCGACGTCGTCGATTCGGCAACCAAGCGCTTTGCCGATGCCACCGAGGAGATGCGGCGCACCGCCGGCTCGATCAAGAGCGAACTCGACCTGACCCGGGCCGAGCTCAAGAAGGGCGTCATCGAAATGCCCGAAGAGGCAAAGGAATCGACCTCGGCCATCCGCCGCGCCGTTTCCGAGCAGATCAACGCCCTCAAGGAGCTTTCGGACATCGTGGCCAAATCCGGCCGCGGCGGCGGTGAGGGATCAGAACCACGCAACCTGCGCCCGGCGCCGCAAGCGCCGGCCGCACGCGCTGCCGAGCCGCCGCGCCGCGCACCGGCACCGCAGCCGGACCTGCGCACGCCTCAGGCGCCCTTGGGCGGCCCTGCATTGCGAGGCACGCTCGACCTTGAGCGTCCTGCCGAGGCGGCACCGCGTCCGCGCGGCGATGCCAGCGCCCGCACGCCTCAGGGCGGATGGGTGCGCGATCTGCTTACCGCGGCATCGAACGATGAGGACCTCAGGTCGGCAGCTCCCACGGCCCCCGCGGAAGCGCAGCGCGCTACCCCTGCCCAGCGCTCGCCCCTGCATGTCGTGGAATCGCTGAACTCGCTCTCCGTCGATATCGCGCGGGCCATCGACCACGATGCTTCGATCGAGCTGTGGAACCGCTACCGGCGTGGCGAGCGTGACGTGTTCACGCGGCGGCTCTACACGCTGAAGGGACAGCAGACGTTCGACGAGATCCGTCGCAAGTATCAGGCGGAAGCCGAGTTCCGCGCCGCCGTCGACCGCTACTGCGACGATTTCGAGAAGCTGCTCAAGGATGTCTCGCGCAACGACCGCGACAACATCATGGCGCAGACTTACCTGACGTCGGACACCGGCAAGGTCTACACCATGCTGGCCCATGCGAGCGGCCGCCTGCATTGAGACAGGAATTGAACAGGCGGGGCTATGGTCCCGCCTGTGCTTATTCTAACCTCCGGCACGCGCTGAACCTGCCCGCAACAGGCTTGCCAGACTATCAGTGCCTTCGGAATCCGCCCTAAGTCGATTTGGCACTATAGTTCACCCGCAGTACCGCTGCCCTGACGCTCAAAGGGTGTGATCGTGAAGACGGCAATCATATTCGACTGCGAGTTTCTTTGCCTTGAGGGATCGCAACGCAGATTTTGGTGCGCCGCCCACGATCCTGACCCGGTGATCGCACAGATCGGCGCGGTCAGGCTTGGACTCGAGAGCGATTTTCCAATGCTCGGCACACACAAGGTCTACATCAGACCGGTCGACCGGTTTGGTCAGAGATACGCCCTCGATCCGTTCTTCACCAAACTGACCGGCATTACCGAGGAAGATCTGGAGACCGAGGGGGTGGCGCTAGGAGATGCCCTCGACGACGTCGATCGTTTTGCCGGCGGGGCGCGTTTCTGGTCCTGGGGCAAGGACGAATTGAACATGATCGCCATCAGTTGCTATGTCGCGGGCATTCAGCCTCCGATCCCGGCCAGCCGGTTTGACAATGCCGTCAAGCTGCTGATCGCGGCCGGAATGCCGATCGAGGATCTGGCGAGAACGCCGAGCAACAAGCTCGCCGATTACTATGGCGTCGAACACCCGCCATTGCAGGGGCACGACGCGCTCGATGACGCGCTGTCCGTCACCTATACCCTGCAGCACCTGATGAAGACCGGAAAGCTCCGCCCGGAAATCTTTGACCGCTTGTAGGCAGAGAAGCCCGGAGGGATGAAGCTTTGTGGGATTCCGGCGCGCCCCGCGCTCAGATCACCGAATCCGTCCAGCGCACGATTTGCCCGGCGGCGTCGCCGAACGCCTTGTCGAGCGCGCTGACATAGGCAGGATTGCCGCTGCCCGAGACGGGTGCGGCTGCGGTGAAGCTCTTGGAGGCACGGACCTCGCCGTTGCGATCGTTCAGGATCCGCACGAACAGATCGACCTCGGCATGTTCGCCGCCGTCGACACGCACCTCGAAGGACCGGATTTCGACGATCACCTGATAGTCGATCGCCAGGCCCTCGCCCGGCTTGCCGACGCCGGCAAAGCTGCCCGAGCGCTGGAAGGTCTCGGCCAGCCGCGCCTGCACGATCAGCGGCAGCCGGTCGGCCCATTGCGCGCCCTTGAGATACTGGATCGAGCGATCCGACGGTTTGATGACGATGTTCTGGCTGTCCAGCGCCTTGAGCGCCGACGGCTGCGCGATCAGGATCTGGCGGCGGCTATGGCCATGCGCGTCGATCGACGGCGCCGACAGCTCGAACGTATCGAGCGGCGCGGGCTTGCCGCCCAACGCCGCGCAGCCGGCCAGCGTCAGGGCAAGCAGTGCCGCAGCCGATGTCAACCCGCCCGTTTTCACCCACACAGACTTCACGCGCGATCCCCGTTGTCCCCGGATCGTAAGATCGACCCGCTTTCGCGGCTCATGTTTCTGGGGCGCGCCGTCGCCGAAGTCAACGCCGCGCCCTGCCATCGAATTGCCGAACCTCGCCGTCGCCACCCGAAAGGATGCGCTGCGGATTGCGGCTGAGATCGGTCACCGCCTCTTCGATGCGGCTGATCGAACGGCGGCTGTCCTGCACCAAAGCCTCGACATTCGAAAGTCCCTGTCCCGAGAAGCGCGCCAGATTGTCGGTGATGACGCCAAGGCGGGCATTCAGCGTGTCGGCAACCTGCTTGAACGACTTCAGCGTCGCCCTGGCATCCGCCATCACGCCGTCGGCCTGCCCCGACCCGAGCAAGGTATCGACCCTGGCAAGAATGCCATCGACGCGCACCGAGGCATCGTTGAGCCGTTGCGCGAGCTGCTTTGCGTCCTTGATCGTCTGGTCGATGTCGTCGGCCCGGTTGGCGAACTTGTGGGTCACCTCCGCGATGTCGGCGGCGGCCTTGTCGGCGCTCTCGCTGGCCTTTTGGATGTTGGCGAGCGCCGAGCGCACTTGTGCGGGATCGATACCGTCGAGCACGTTGTCGACCTTGGCCAGCGTGCCTTGCGTCCGTTTGGTAAAATCGTTGACCGACCCCACGGCTGTATCGACGTTCTTGATCACGCCGTCGAGCTGCTTCGACGTCTCCTTGAGGTTACCGGTAACCGTATCGACATTGGCGACGATGCTCTTGATCTTGTCCTTGTCGACGGCGTTGAGAAGGCCTTCGGCCGCCTTCAGCGTGCCATCGAGTTTGCCAGAAACGCCTTTCAGCTCATCGGCCAGCGTGCTGGCGGCGGACAGGAACTTGTCGATGCCGTCCGAATTCTTGGCCAGCGCATCGGAGAAGGTCTGGACATTCTGGACGGTCTGCGTCAGCGGCCCGCGAACGTCCCTGGTGAAGCCTTCGAGCTCGGTCAGCACCTTGTCGGCGCGGGTGAAGATATTCTGCGCCGTCTGCAAGAGGTTGGTCACCGCCGACGGGTTGGCGACGATCTCGGCGACCTTACCTTCCTTTTCCGCCTGGTCGAGGAGTTTCACTTCCTTTGGGTCGGCGCCCTTGAGTTCGATGTTGGCCTGCCCGGTCAGGCCGGCAAGCCCGATATCGGCTTGCGTCGATTTGGTGATCGGTGTCATGCGGTCGATCTCGGTATCGGCGATGGCAACCGTCGGATTGTCGACGTCGATATAAACGCGCTTGACGTCGCCGACCTTGACGCCGTTGAACAGCACGAAACTGCCGCGGCCAAGCCCGGACGCCGAGCCCGGAATGCGCACGCGCAGCAACGTCGTCTCGCCCTTGTCGCCGATCGCCGCCGTCCAGTAGACGAAGGCAAACGCCGCCAGGATCGCGGCCAGCGTGAAGATGCCGACAATGACGTAGTTGGCTCTGGTTTCCATTGTCCCACTTATGGCTATGCGCGCGCCGCAAGATCAAGTTGCCGGGCGCGTTTTCCGCGGAAATAGGACTTTACCCACGGTTCCTCGCTCTTCAGCATGTCGTCGATGGTGCCTTCGACCAGCACTTTCTTCTTGCCGAGCACGGCCACCCGGTCGCAAGCGGTGAACAGCGTGTCGAGATCGTGCGTCACCATGTAGACGGTCAGATCCATCGTATCGCGCAGCTTGACCACCAGCTCGTCGAACTCCGCCGCGCTGATCGGATCGAGGCCCGATGTCGGCTCGTCGAGGAAGACGATGTCGGGATCGAGCGCCAGCGCCCGGGCCAGCGCGGCGCGCTTGATCATGCCGCCGGACAGTTCGGACGGGAATTTCTGCGCTGCATCGGGCGGCAGCCCTACCAGCTCGATCTTGAGCATCGCCAGTTCGTCCATCAGCTTTCGCGGCAGGTCGAGATATTCGCGCATCGGCACCTGGACGTTTTCCTGCACTGTCAGCGCCGAGAACAGCGCGCCGTGCTGGAACAGCACGCCAAGTCGCATGTCGATGCGCAGACGCTCGGCATCATCAGCTTTCTCGACATCGACGCCGAACAGCTTGATTGTACCCGACTGCTTGCGCGTCAGGCCGAGAATGGTGCGCAGCAGAACGGATTTACCAGCACCCGAGGCGCCGACAAATCCAAGGATTTCGCCGCGCCTTATGTCGAGCGACAGTCTGTCGAGGATAAGCTTGTCGGCGAAGGACACGCTGATGTCGTGCGCGGATAGCACGATGTCGCCCTCGCCCGCCTCATCCGCCAATGCGCCCGCCCTTTTCCTGTTTCGCAGCTTCATCTCAGAACTCGATCGCTGCGTAGAACATGGCAAAAAGTCCGTCGAGGATGATGACGACGAAGATCGACTTCACAACCGAAGCGGTAACATGCTGGCCGAGCGATTCGGCGCTGCCGCCGACCTTCATGCCTTCGACCGAGGCAATCGTGCCGATGATCATGGCCATGAACGGCGCCTTGATCAGGCCGGCAAAGATGGTGCTGAGATCGATGGCGACGCGCAACCGGTCGATGAAGGCGGCGGGCGGGATGTCGGAATAGAGCCAGGCAGCCAGTATGCCGCCGCCGAGTGCGGCGAAATTGGCGATGATGGTCAGGCACGGCAAGGCGATGACCAGCGCCACGAGCCGGGGAAAGACCAGGACGCCGATCGGGTTGAGCCCGATGACCTTCAGCGCGTCGACCTCCTCGCGCATCTTCATCGAGCCGATCTCGGCAGTGATCGCGCTGCCGGAGCGGCCGGCGATCATGATTGCCGTCATCAGCACGCCAAGCTCGCGCAGGATCAGCACGCCGACCAGGTCGACGACGAAGATATCGGCGCCGAAATAGCTGAGCTGATAGGCGCCTTGCTGGGCAACGATGGCGCCGACGATCGCCGACATCAGCACCACCACCGGAATGGCGCCGACGCCCATGCGGTCGATCTGGTTGAAAATCGCCGCCGGGTTGACGGCATGGCCACGGCCGAGCTTCATCTGCGCGCCACGGATGGTGGCGCCGAGGATGTTCATCGAGGCGAGAAAATCGTCGCGCATCTCGTAGACCCGGCGGCCAACCGCCTCCAGCGCGCGAATGACGATGTTGGGCGGCCGCGCCGGGCCGGATTCGGGTTCGCGCCGCACGGCCTCGCCGACAGCTTCGAGCAGGATCGAAGCGATCTCGCTCTGGCCTTGCATCTGGATCTCGACGCCCTTCTTCTCGAAGGCGCTGACCAGCCGGTCGATCAGCCAGGCGCCGGCGGTGTCCATCTTCTCGATCTTGGAAACATCAAGCGCCAAGGTTTTGAAGCCGCTTCGCTTTTCGATCTTGCGCATGTCGGCGTCGATGAGCGCGACGGTCCTTGTGGTCCAGATTCCGGAGAAAGCGCAGCCAAGAACGCCATCCTCCTCGCCGATCGCCACGCGCGGTTCGTGGTCAGCCTCCCCTGCGGTCGTGCCGCTTGCGTCGCGCTTGCCGATGGTCAACATGGCGTCCTGTTTAGCCTGACGGGTCTGACCTGTCGATTTGCCGACAACGCTTGTCGCACAGCAGGAGCAGAAAAATATGGCGCGTGTCATTTCGGTCGAGGCCGAGCGTTTTCCCATCGCCGGAACCTTCACCATTTCGCGAGGTTCCAAGACCGAAGCCGAAGTGATCTCCTGCACGATCGGCGAGGGCGGCCACCTCGGCCGTGGCGAATGCGTCCCCTACAAGCGCTATGGCGAGACCATGGAGGGCGTGCGCGACGCGATCGAGGCCATGCGCGGCCGGATCGCCGGTGGCATCAGCCGGACCGCCTTGCTCGATGCCATGCCGGCCGGAGCCGCCCGCAACGCCATAGACTGCGCCCTGTGGGACCTGGAGGCAAAGCTCAGCGGAACCTCGGTAGCAGTCGCGATAGGTGCTCTTCCCTTGCAGGCGCTCGAAACCGCCTACACGCTGTCGCTGGGCGAGCCGGAGACGATGGCGGCGCAGGCCCGCGCCAATGCGGCGCGGCCGCTGCTCAAGGTCAAGATCGGCGGCGACAACGACATCGCCCGCATCCGCGCGGTCAGGCAGGCAGCGCCAGACAGCCGCATCATCCTCGACGCCAATGAGGGCTGGAGCGACGACAACATCGTTGCGAACCTCGCCTTTGCCGCCGAACAAGGCATCGCGCTGATCGAGCAGCCGCTGCCGGCCGGTCATGACGAAATCCTGCGCCATATCGCCCATCCCGTGCCGATCTGCGCCGATGAAAGCGTGCACGAGGCTGAGAATCTCGAAGCGCTTGTCGGTCTCTACGATGCCGTCAACATCAAGCTCGACAAGTCGGGGGGCCTGACTGCGGCACTGGTGCTGCGCGATCGCGCCCGCGAACTCGGTTTCGGCGTGATGGTCGGCTGCATGGTCGGCACGTCATTGGCGATGGCGCCAGCGGTGCTGCTTGCCCAGCATGCCGATTTCGTCGACCTCGACGGTCCGCTGCTGCTTGCCCGCGACCGGGTACCGGGCCTTGTCTACCAGGGATCGATGGTGTCACCGCCCGATGTGGCGCTGTGGGGCTGAGCGCGCTGCAAGGCCGATCAGCACGAGGCCGATCAAGGCGATCGGGATCATGGCAAAGAAGCCGTCCACGCCGAGATGGTCGTAGAGCGGGCCGGACGCCAGCGTCACCACCGCCATGAAGAAGCCGTTGGAGAAATAGGCAATGCCTTGCGCGGCACCTGTCCGCTCCTCGGAGACGGTTTCGCCGATCATCTTCTGCAGGCCGATCAGCCCAAGCGCCACCGAGACCGAGTGCAGCGACTGGACACCGAAGAAACCGGGAATGCCGAGGCCGAGCGGCCAGACCAGCGGAAAGGCGATCCAGCGCACGATGGAGCCGATCCCCGCCATCACCATGATCGACACGACGGAGAACCGGTCAAAAAAGCGGGTGAACATCATGAACATGCAGACTTCCGACACCACGCCCCAAGCCCATAAGAGACCGACAACCGAATCGCTGAGGCCGATCGATTTCCAGTAGATGGAGACGAAACCGTAGAGGAATGCGTGGCTGGCGGTGATGACGCCGACGCCGACGGAAAAATACAGGAAATACGGGTTGAGAAGCTTCGGCGCCGAATGCTGGATATCAGTGGCCGACAGCGGTGAGGCGCGCCGCGGACGGCCTAGACGCGGCGCCAGCAGGCCAGCGGCAAGGGCCGCGGCAAACGCCGCCAGAATGATAACCGGAACGGCCTGCGAGCCGGTTGCCGACAGAATGAAGCCGCCGGCGACATTGGCGCAGAGATAGGAGATCGAGCCCCATTTGCGCATGCTTGTGTAGTTCGAACCGAAGCGGCGGACACCCGAAAGCGCCAGCGAATCGGCGATCGGCGAATGCGGCGTCCAGACAATGGTCAGCGCCAGTGAGACCGCCAGCACCATCGCATAGGTCGGTGGCAGGAAATAGCCTGCCGACAGGAGCAGTGATGCAGCCATCAGCGCGACATAGACATCGGCGCGGTCCCTGGCACGGTCGGCCAACGCGGTCAGTAACGGCGTCGTCACCACGCGCAGGAACATCGGCGCCGCCAGAATGACGGCGATCTGCTCGGCGTGAAAACCCTTGGCCTGCAGCCACAGTGGAAAATAAGGCAAATGCGTTCCGAGCGGCACGTACAGCGTCGCGAAGATCAGGCTCATGCGCAGTTCGAAATGGCGCGGCTTGACGAGTTGTTCGGGCGAGAGCTGCGGCAGGGCCATGAATCGATCCAATCGCGCTGTATTCGACCGGACGGCAACGCGTATCGATCCCTTAACATGGACGAAAACCGGACGAAACCGGTTGGACTAATTGATCGATTCCGAAGCCCGAAAAAGACTTCGGACTATGCCGCCTGCCCTACCCGGTCCGCGATGAGCAACGGGACAAAGGGCTCGTCCGGCGCTTCTGGCAGCACTTGCGCCCAGGTCAGGATTTCCATGCGGCCGTCAAAATGCTCGACCACGGCCGTGCAGCTTTCCACCCAGTCGCCGGTGTTGATGTACTGGACATCGCCAAAATTCTCGATGACGGCATGATGGATGTGGCCGCAAATGACGCCGTCGACGTGTGAACGACGCGCCTCATCCGCAAGCATGGTCTGGAACGAGCCGATGAAGTTCACCGCCTTCTTGACGTTGTGCTTGGCCCAGGACGAAAACGACCAATACGGCAGGCCGAGCAGTTGCCGCAGCCGCGTCACCACGCGATTGACCAGCATGGCCGCGTCATAGGCGTGATCACCGAGATAGGCGAGCCAGCGCGCATTGTGGACCACGGTGTCGAACTGGTCGCCATGGATGACGAGCAGGCGCTTGCCGTCGGCAGTCTCGTGGATGGCGCGGTCGGCGACAACGATGCCGCCGAAATGCACGCCCTGGAACTGGCGGGCGAACTCGTCATGGTTGCCGGCGATGTAGGTGATGTTGGCGCCCTTGCGCGCCTTGCGCAGCAGTTTCTGCACGACGTCATTGTGGCTTTGCGGCCAGTGCCAGCTCCGCCGCAGCCGCCAGCCGTCGACGATGTCGCCCACCAGATAGATGATATCGGCATCGTGATATCGAAGGAAATCGATCAGGAACTCGGCCTTGGCCGCCTTCGAGCCCAGATGGACGTCGGATATGAACATGCTGCGGAAAGTGCGGGGCTCTTGGCCGGACATCGCGATTTCACCGTTGCTTTCGCGAGCCTATGCCCCGATTCATGCAACAACCGTATGACGGTTGCGGTTGGTCCAGCCGAAGGACTAGCTTGCCGGCCAAATCACAGGAGAAATCATCATGGATCTTGGTATCCGCGGAAAGAAGGCCATCGTCTGCGCTTCGAGCAAGGGACTTGGGCGCGGTTGCGCCATGGCGCTGGCCGAGGCCGGCTGCGATGTCGTGGTCAACGGGCGCAACGCCGAACTGGTGGCGAAAACCGCCGCGGAGTTGCGCGAGCGATATAGCGTCACGGTGACGGAAGTCGTCGGCGACGTTTCGAAGCCGGAGGTGCAGAAGGCGCTGCTCGCGGCTTGCCCCGAGCCGGACATCCTGGTCAACAACAATGGCGGCCCGCCGCTTCGCGATTTCCGCACGCTCGATCGCGAAAAGATCCTCGAAGGCGTCACCCAGAATATGGTGACGCCGATCGAGCTCGTGCAGGCCGTGCTGGACGGCATGGCGGCACGCGGCTTCGGCCGCATCGTCAACATCACCTCGCTGTCGGTCTATGTGCCCATTCCCGGCCTCGACCTGTCGTCCGGCGCGCGTGCCGGCCTGACCTCGTTTCTTGCCGGCGTGGCCAGAACGGTGATCGACCGCAACGTGACCATCAACAGTCTTTTGCCGGGCAAACTCGACACCGACCGGCTGCGCGGCCCGCACGAGGCCGGCACCATCGAGGATCCTGCCGCAGCCGCTGCACGCAAGACCCGCATCAGCGCTGATGTTCCGGCCAAGCGGCTCGGCACGCCGGAGGAATTCGGCCAGATCTGCGCCTTCCTGTGCTCGGTCCATGCGGGCTATCTGACCGGGCAGAACATACCGGTCGATGGTGGTCTCTACGTCAGCGCCTTTTGATCAACTTGTCCGTGAAACTGTAGGAGCCGTCCGTTAGAGAATCGGCATAAGCATTTGATCATTAGCGACTTTCTACGCGCCGCCGGGTAAAGCTGCCGGCGCGTCAATTAGCGTCGCGAAAAACCACGGCTGCATGCTAAAAGGGAATCTCCAGCCAGATTTCGAGGGAGCGGCCGCATGGAAGGCGAGAGCAAAAAGACGGCACGTTCGGACCTCGACGAAGCCGCCCTCTACTTCCACAAGCACCCAAGGCCGGGCAAACTCGAGATCCAGGCGACCAAGCCGCTCGGCAATCAGCGCGACCTCGCGCTCGCCTATTCGCCTGGCGTCGCCGCCCCTTGCCTGGAAATCCGCGACGACCCGGCGACCGCCGCCGACTACACCGCACGCGCCAATCTGGTCGGTGTCGTCACCAACGGGTCGGCGGTGCTCGGCCTCGGCAATATCGGCCCGCTGGCCTCCAAGCCGGTGATGGAAGGCAAGGCCGTCCTGTTCAAGAAGTTCGCCGGCATCGATGTCTTCGACATAGAGATCGATGCGCCCGGTATCGAGCGCATGGTCGAGACGATCTCGGCGCTCGAGCCGACTTTCGGCGGCATCAATCTCGAGGACATCAAGGCGCCTGAATGCTTCGAGGTCGAGGAGCAGCTGAAGGCCCGCATGGGCATACCGGTATTCCACGACGACCAGCACGGCACCGCCATCATTGTCGCCGCCGCCGTGCTCAACGGGCTGGAATTCGCCGGAAAAACCATATCGGACATCAAGATCGTCACCTCCGGCGCCGGGGCTGCCGCCCTTGCCTGTCTCAACCTGCTGGTCTCGCTCGGCGCCAAGGTCGAAAACATCTGGGTCACCGACCGTTTCGGCGTTGCCTACAAGGGCCGCACCGACGAGATGGACCGCTGGAAAGACCCTTATGTAAAGGACACCGAGGCGCGCACGCTGGCCGACGTCATATCGGGCGCCGACGTCTTCCTTGGCCTGTCGGCGGCAGGCGTGCTGAAGCCGGAACTGCTCCAACACATGGCGCCAAAACCGCTGATCCTGGCGCTGGCCAATCCCAATCCGGAGATCATGCCGGAAATAGCGCGTGCGGCGCGTCCGGATGCGATGATCTGCACCGGCCGTTCCGATTTTCCCAATCAGGTCAATAACGTACTGTGTTTTCCTTACATCTTTCGTGGTGCGCTCGACTGCGGCGCCAGCGCCATCAATGAGGAGATGAAGATGGCGGCGGTGCGGGCAATCGCAGCGCTCGCACGCGAGGAACCATCGGACGTCGCTGCCCGCGCCTATTCCGGCGAGACGCCGATCTTCGGCCCTGAATTCCTGATCCCTTCGCCCTTCGATCCGCGGCTGATCCTGCGCATAGCGCCCGCGGTCGCCAAGGCAGCCTGCGACACCGGTGTCGCGACGCGGCCGATCACCGACTTCGCCGCCTATATCGACAAGCTGAACCGCTTCGTCTTCCGCTCCGGCCTGGTGATGAAGCCGGTGTTCTCGTCCGCCAAGGCGTCGAGCGCCAAGCGCGTCATCTATGCCGACGGCGAGGATGAGCGCGTGTTGCGCGCCGCCCAGGTGGTGCTCGAAGAAGGCATCGCCGAGCCGATCCTGATCGGCCGGCCGCACGTCATCGAGGTGCGCCTGAAGCGCTACGGCTTGCGCATCAAGCCCGGTGTGGATTTCGGCCTGATCAACCCGGAAGACGATCCGCGCTACCGCCATTATGTCGACCTTCTGATCGAACTCGCCGGCCGGCGCGGCGTCACGACGGAAGCCGCGCGCACCATGGTGCGCACCGACAACACGGTGATCGCAGCACTTGCGCTGAAACGCGGCGATGCCGATGCAATGGTTTGCGGCCTCGAAGGGCGCTTCGAGCGGCATCTGCGCAACGTCACCTTGATCATCGGCCCGCGCACCGGCGTCAAGGATCGCGACCTGTCGACGCTCTCGATGCTGATCTCGCAGCGCGGCATCATCTTCCTGACCGACACGCATGTCTCCGTCGACCCGACGGCGGAAGAAATCGCTGAGATGACGGTGCTGGCGGCGGAAGAAATCCAGCGCTTCGGCATCGAGCCGAAGGCAGCGCTGCTCTCGCATTCGGATTTCGGCTCGCGCGATTCGCCCAGTGCCCTGAAGATGCGGCAAGCGGCGGCGATCCTGGCGCGCATTGCCCCAGAGCTGGAATGCGATGGCGAGATGCACGCCGATTCCGCTCTGTCGGAGCATCTGCGCCAGCGCGTATATCCGCATTCACGGCTGAAGGGCGAAGCCAATTTGCTGGTGTTCCCCAATCTCGATTCGGCCAACATCACGCTGACGGCGCTCAGGACCATGATGGATGCGCTACACGTCGGGCCGATCCTGCTCGGCACGGACATGCCGGCGCATATATTGACGCCGTCGGTCACCTCGCGCGGCGTCGTCAACATGACGGCGCTTGCCGTCGTGGAAGCCGCCCACAAGGCACAGGCGGTCGTCAATCTGGGCTGAACACGGATTTCGCGGTAAACTGCAGTTAACCGCGAACACGGTAGCATTGCGGGCTAACAGTCGGATTTGGCAGGCGGAGTTTGGGCGGATGGCAAGCGGAGGGTGGAAGCAGGCGCATGCTGCCATGCTGCTTGGCCTCCTGTTGTCCGCAACCTGGGGGGTAGCCGAGCCACAGGCTGCTTCGCGGGTCTGCCGCCAGCTGGAAGCCGATCTTGCCGCGTCCTCGCGCGGCGGCGGTGGCGGTCCGGCGCTGATCCGGAAATACGATTCCGCAATTGCGAGGCAGCATGAGCAGATTTCGAAAGCCCGCGGCCAGGCGAGCCGGGCCGGATGCGGCTTTTCGCTGTTTGGCCGCAACCTCAATCAATGCGCCGGGCTAAACGCCACCATCGATCGCATGAATGCCAATCTCGACGCCTTGCAGAACAAGCGCGAGCGGCTGGCCGGCGGCGGCTCGCGCCGCGACCGCGGACGCATCCTGGCGGCGCTTGACGCCAATGGCTGCCGCGACGACGCCGTCGCGCCTCGGCGGGCGCCTTTGCAGGAAGCCAACCGCGAGGGCGGCAGCGCAAACCTGTTCGATCAGCTTTTTGGCGGCAACAGCCAGCAGCTCGATATGCTTGATGAGCCCAACCAGCCCGACGATCCCGGCGAGGAGCGCAATGTCCGCCGTGTGCTCAACCAGCCCGGCATACCCGATTTTCCGAGCGTCGGCGGTGAGTTCCACACTTCCTGTGTGCGCACCTGCGACGGCTACTTCTTCCCGATGTCGAACTCAGCCTCGGCAGGCGATTTCGAACGTGACCAGAAGAATTGCGAATCGAGCTGCCCCGGCACCGAGATGCAGGTTTTCTATTCGCGCGGCATGGACGACGATTCGGCCTCGATGACGTCATCCGTCACCGGCCGGCCCTACAGCGAATTGCCGACCGCCTATCTCTACAAGCAGCCCGATATGTCGCGGCCGCCGGCTTGCGGCTGCAACGCCGCCGCGCAGGGTTTTCAGATCATCGCCGGCAACCCGCCGAATCCGGAACAGTTGCAACCCGAGACGGACTCCGCACCATTCATTCCGGTGCCGATCTCCAAACCGGATCCAGGTGCCGATCCGGAAACTTTGGCCAATCTGGAAGGCGGGCTCGACCGCGAGGCGATCAAGCGGCTTTCCGCCAAGCCGGTGACGTCACCTGTGTCCGCGCTGCCTCCGGAACAGCGCAAGGTCAGGGTCGTCGGGCCAACGTTCCTTCCCGACCCATCAGCGGCAATAGATCTGCAAGCTCCGGCCCCGAAGGCAGTCCGGTAAGGGCTGTTCTGAGCGGCATGAACAACGCCTTGCCCTTGCGGCCGGTCGCTTCCCTGATCTTGCCCGTCCAGTCCTTCCAGATCGCCGCGCTCCAGGGTTCCTCCGGCAGCAGATCGAAGGCCTGTCGAAGGAAATCGCGGTCGTCACCGGAAAATTCCGGCTTCTCCTGCGGTCCGTCGCGCAGGATACGCCACCAGTTGACCGCATCGGCCAGCCTGTCGAGATTGCCGCGCACCGCCAGCCAGAACGGTTCGGCCTGCTCGCCGGAGACGCCGAGCACGATCAGACGGTCTTGTGCCTCGGCGAACGGCATGTGGTGCAGCAGCGACCGGTTGAGCACGAACAGCTCGTCCGGATCGAACTTGGCGGCGGATTTCGATGTCGCCGCCGGATCGAAGCGTTCGGCGAGTTCGCCCATCGTCGGCACCGCCGCGACATTCTCCGAAGTGCCTACCAGGACGGCCAATGATGCGACGGCCATCGGCTCGATGCCGTCCTCGCGCAGGCTTTCGATCGAGAGCGCGCCGGTGCGCTTCGACAAGCCCTCGCCCGATGCGGTGGTCAGGAGATTATGGTGGCCGAACACTGGCGGCTCGGCAGCCAGCGCCTGGAACAAGGCGATCTGCACGCCGGTGTTGGTGACGTGGTCGTCGCCCCGGATGACATGGCTGACGCCTATCTCGATGTCGTCGACGACGGAAGGCAGTGTATAGAGATAGGTGCCGTCCTCGCGCACAAGGACCGGGTCGGAAAGCGAGGCCAGATCGACGGTTTCCTCACCCCGCACCAGGTCGTTCCAGTGGATTTCGGTGCGTTCCGGCTGTTGCGGATCGCCTGAGAAATTGGGGAGGAGAAACCGCCAGTGCGGCCTGCGGCCATCGGCCTGGTATTCGGCGATCTGCTCGTGCGTCAGGGTCAACGCCTCGCGACCATAGACCGGTGGCAGGCCGCGCGTGCGGCGCACCTTGCGCCTGAGATCGAGTTCCTCCGGCGTTTCATAGCAGGCATAGAGAACGCCTGCCGTCTTCAGCCTCTCGACCGCCGCGTCATAGACTTCGAAGCGCCGCGACTGGTACTCGGTGGCGTCGGGAAAAATGCCCAACCAATGCAGGTCGTAGAGGATGGCGTCGGAAAACTCCTGCTTCGAGCGCGCAATGTCGGTGTCGTCGAAGCGCTGGATGAATCGGCCCTTGTTGTTCATGGCGAACAGCCAGTTGAACAGCGCCGTGCGCGCATTGCCGATATGAATGCGGCCGGTCGGCGACGGGGCGAAACGAACGGTAACTGTCATGAACGGGGCGTACCGGATGCTTTTGTGGTTGACAAGACGCGCCCCCGCGCTGGCCGGCAGACATAGAACATGGCGGCTGGAATGAAAAGACCGGACGGTGGACGCCTCCGACTGCGCCCAGGCCGGCGGTGCCCATTTCGTGCCGGCAGCTTTTCACGATAGGAATCTTTTCTTGACTCGGTGCCCTCAGCCATGGTACATATTTGGCTATGGTGCTGATTTGCGCCAGCGACCCGCCGCACAGGCGGGTTTTTCGTTTGATGCTCCGTCAGCCAACGCGTCGGCGAAGGCTCCGAAGGAACCCATTAACCCAAGTTTGTAGCGCTTGAAGGCGATCAGCGGCCGAAATCATCGGAACTGAGGCGGGTCCAGCGGTCGCCCACCAATCCACCGATAAAGATGTCGCCGGAGCGGACCGCTTCCGTGACCTCGGCGATCCGCGAGCGGACCATTGTTCCCCCGGCATAGCGGAAGAAGACATTCTTGTAGCCAAAGAGTTGAGGTATGAATTTGGTCTGCGTCTGTCCGGTGATGCCCACACAGCCCATCTCCCATGCGGCGGCGACAAGCGCATCCAGCGTCGCGCCCCAGTGCAATCCGGATGCCTGGATCTGCAACAGGTTCGCCACGCCGCCGGCTTGACCATAGAAGGCATAACAACCGAGCATTTTACCCGTTTCGTCGTAGGTCCCACCGAAATGAAGGGGGCCGTCGGCCCGCTTCTCGGCCGCCAGCGCAAGCAGCCGTGCAAGTTCCCCATCCTTCCAACTCGGCCGAAGAGCGTAACCAGACAGGAGGGTCGGCAGCTTCTCGGCAAATTGAACGGCATCGATCGGCTCACGGTGGGTGCGATGCGACGATGAATGGACGACGGGGGGCTCGAACCTTTTCTTCGCAAGAGCATCGAATGCTCTCGCGCATGGATCGAGTACAAGGCGAGGCACGCCAGGCCATTTACGGTGCAGTGCGGAGGCGGCCATCGCCGCCGGCCGGAAAACATATGTCCATCCCAGACAATGCACAGGAAGGAGTTGGTACTTCATCGGGCGCGCGAAGGCCAAGGATGTCCGGTTGGCCGAATCGGTCAGCTGCAGATCGAATTCGCCTTGATGCAAGGCACGCAGCAATTGGGGTCCGGCCGAGCCGTCATCGGTGCCGGGGTCGGCCATGAGCGGCCCGATGATCGCCGCATTCAATGCCGCTCCATTGAGCTCGTAGCGGGCTTTCAGAACGCCGAGGAACCCACCCAGACGACCGTGCCGGTTGATCTGGACAAGAGCGTTGCTTTCCCCGGACTGGCCGGCAGGGTCGAGGTAAATCTCTCTCATATACGCGGCCGTCTCCGCGATCGCGCGATCGAGGAGATGACGCCGCCGCCGGCGAAACTTCGTCAGGAAGAGTGCGGCGACGCGCTCGAGATCTTCGGCAGCCAGCGGCCGAACCGAGCCATGCTGAGATTCCAGCACTGACGGCGCAGCCAACTTCTCCTCGGCATTTGCAGAAAGATGCATCGTGAAGAACATCCGTGGGTTGCCCTCCACCGGATATATATCAACCAATGGTAGAAACAACGTATCTCGGTCAGTATGATGAACAGAGGTCTCAAGACTTACTATCCGGACAGGGCTTCACAGGCAAATCAAGTCGGCCAGCATCGATGCGCTGATCGGCGGGTTGGCCGCGGCCTTGCGATCGCATGCCCTGCTCCAGCCCGCTGGGCTGACCGTGCCGGACAGAGGCGGCCTCCGGCCGAAGCTGGAGGCCGCCTCAGGTCAGCTCACAAGTCCCTTGGTCAGTTCCAATGCCTGGCGCTCGAACAGGCGGCGGTAGATGCCGCCTTTCAGCCGGATCAGTTCATCATGCGAGCCTTCCTCGACGATGTTGCCGCGATCGAAGACCAGCAGCCGGTCCAGCGCCCTCACCGTCGAAAGCCGGTGCGCGATGACCAGCGTCGTGCGGCCGACCATCAGCCGCTCCATCGCCTGCTGGATCAGCACCTCCGACTCCGAATCGAGGCTCGATGTCGCCTCGTCGAGGATCAGGATGCGCGCATCGGCAAGGAAGGCGCGCGCGATCGCCACGCGCTGACGCTCGCCGCCCGACAGTTTCACGCCGCGTTCGCCGACCAGCGTGCCATAGCCCTTCGGCAGGTTGGTGATGAAGTCATGCGCACTCGCCAACTTCGCGGCATGCTCGATCTCATCTTGCGTAGCACTCGGCCTGGCATAGGCGATGTTTTCAGCCAGCGACCGGTGGAACAGGATCGGCTCCTGCTGAACGATGGCGATCTGCCCGCGCAGCGAGGCTTGCGCCACCTGCGAGATGTCCTGACCGTCGACCAGTATTTTCCCCGCATTCACGTCATAGAGCCGCTGGATAAGCTTGACGAAGGTCGTCTTGCCCGATCCCGAATGGCCGACCAGCCCGACGCGCTCACCCGGCGCGATATCGACCGAAAAGTCGCGGTAAAGCGCCGATCGGTGATGGCCATAGTGAAAGGTCACGTTGTCAAAGCTGATCCGTCCTTCGGTGATCCGGATCGGCTTGGCGCCGGGCCGGTCCTCGATGCCGAGCGGTTCGGACTGGAAATCGACCAGCTCTTCCATATCGTTGATGGAGCGCTGCAGGTTGCGGATATGAGTGCCGATATCCCTGAGATAGCCCTGCAGCACGAAGAGCGAGGTCAGCACGAAGGCAACGTCGCCGGCGCTCGCCTGCCCCCACGACCACAGCATCAGCGCCAGGCCGATCACCGCGGCGCGCATGACCAGCAGCAGCACCCCTTGCGTGGTGCCGTTGATGGTGCCGCGCACCCAGGTGCGCCGTGTACGCGCACGCCATTTGGCGACGACCTTGGCCAGTCGGCGTTCTTCGCGCTCCTCGGCGCCAAAGCCCTTGACCACGGCGTTGCAGCTGACCGCGTCGGCCAGCGAGCCGCCGAGGCGGGTATCCCAGGTGTTGGCGAGCCTTGCCGCCGGCGCGACATAGCCAAGTGACAGCAGCGCCGTCACCGTGATGAACAGCACCGAACCGGCAGCAACGACCGCCCCCATCAACGGCCAGAACCAGCCGAGCAGCAATGTCGAGCCGACCAGCATGACGATTGACGGCAGCAGCGCGATGAGGATGGTGTCGTTGAGCAGGTCGAGCGCCCACATGCCGCGCGTCACCTTGCGCACGGTCGAGCCGGCAAAGCTGTTGGCATGCCAGTCGGTGGAAAAGCGCTGGACGCGATGGAAAGCATCGGCGGCGATGTCGGCCATCATCTTCAAAGTCAGCTCGACGATCCCCATGAACGCCAGGTTGCGCAACACGACGCCGGCCAGCGCGAGCGCCATCAACATCGAGAACGCCGTCATCGCGGCATTCCAGGCAATCGCGTCGGCGCCGGCGCTGCTGGCGACGGCGTCGACCAGCCGGCCGGAGTAGAGCGGCGTCAGCACATCGGCCAGCGTCGACAGCAGGAAGCTGCCCATGATGAGCGAGAGCCGCCAGGGCTGACGCCGCCAATGAGTGAGCGTGAAGCCAAGAACGCTGCGAAAGGCGCTCGCGCGCAAATCGATCTTGAAACGAGCCATGATGTCATTCGGGCACAAACGAGCCCGATCCCAGTAGGTCGAAAATTGAAGAAGCCGCGCAAGGAGCCAATGAGTGCCCGGAAGCGGAGTGGCATATTTGGCGTATCGCCCAAATCGGGCGGCGATCGGCATCGGCATAAGCCTGTGCTCGGTCCGGCATCGGCACGAAAGGGAAACCTTCGCGGAGCGCCGGATGAGACCTAGGCTTCGCGGCCTCGCATTACCATGTGAAATACTGCCATTCGGACCTCCCGCAAGACAATTGCGGAGGTGTCCTTATAGAGACGCTCCGATGCATCGCCAAGACGAGTTCACGCCAAAAGTGTATCTGGTCCAACCACTGCGATTATTTTGCAACAACGGAGCAAGCCGCGCGCCTCATTCAGGAATGCGATCCAAGCGCATGTAGCGGCCATCGGTCGATGGCTTGAACCCAAGCTTCTCATAGACGCCGTGTGCGTCGCTGGTCGACAGGCTCCAGTGGAAAACAGTCCTGACTTCAGGATGATCGATAAGGGCCTGGACGAGCCGGCTGCCGATGCCTTGCCCGCGATGCCCGGGCCAGATGATGATGTCGGCGAGATAGGCGAACACCGTGCGGTCGGTGATCGCGCGGCCGAAGCCGACTTGCCTGCCGTCGACATAGGCGCCGACGCAAAGCGAATTGGCAAAGGCGCGGCGATGGACTTCATCAGTGCGTCCGGCGCCCCAATAGCTTGCCATCAACAGGTCCGATGTCGCACGGAAATCGATCCGTGACATGTCGAAGCTGATCTCACAATCGGGCATGGCTGTCTCCGACCGCACCGCCGCGCGCGCTTTCGGTACCTAGCTGCGATCCCTGAACCGGTTGGTGATGGGATAGCGGCGGTCGCGGCCAAAATTCTTTTTGGTGATCTTCACGCCCGGCGCCGCCTGCCGTCGCTTGTATTCTGCGATGTAGAGCAGGTGCTCGATGCGCGTCACCGTCGCCCGGTCATGGCCGCGCGCAACGATGTCGTCGACGCCCATCTCATTTTCCACCAGGCATTCGAGGATGTCGTCCAGCACCGGATAGGGCGGCAGCGAATCCTGGTCGGTCTGGTTCTCGCGCAATTCCGCCGATGGCGCCTTGTCGATGATGTTTTTCGGGATCACCTCGCCCGAGGGCCCGAGCGCGCCCGGCGGCACGTGGCTGTTGCGCCAGCGCGACAGCGCGTAGACCTGCATCTTGTAAAGGTCCTTGATCGGATTGAAGCCGCCATTCATGTCGCCATAGAGCGTGGCGTAGCCAACCGACATCTCGCTCTTGTTGCCCGTGGTGACAACCATCGAGCCGAACTTGTTGGAGATCGCCATCAGGATGGTGCCGCGCGCGCGGCTCTGCAAATTCTCCTCGGTGATGCCTTCCTTGGTGCCTTCGAACATCTGCGTCAGCGCGTGCAGAAACCCTTCGACCGGCTCGAAGATCGGCACGATGTCGTAGCGGCAGCCGAGCGCCCGGGCGCAATCCTCGGCATCCTTCAGCGAGTCCTTCGAGGTATAGCGATAGGGCATCATGACGGCGCGCAGGCGTTCCTCGCCGAGCGCATCGACGGCGAGCGCCGCGCAGATCGCCGAATCGATGCCGCCGGACAGACCAAGCACCACATTCTTGAAGCCGTTCTTGTTGACGTAGTCGCGCAGGCCCAACATGCAGGCGCGATAGTCGGCCTCCTCCCGGTCCGGGATTTTCGACATCGGCCCTTCCGAGCAGACCCAGTGATCCCCTTGTCTTTTCCAGGTGGTGATGTCGACCGCTTCCTCGAACTGGCTCATCTGGAAGGCAAGCGTCTTGTCGGCGCCAATGGCAAACGACGCGCCGTCGAAGATCAACTCGTCCTGCCCGCCAAGCTGGTTGGCATAGATCATCGGCAGCCCGCATTCGATGACCTGGCGGATGACGACCTGGTGGCGGACATCGATCTTGGCGCGATAATAGGGCGAGCCGTTCGGCACCAGCAGGATTTCCGCCCCGCTTTCGGCCAGCGACTCGCAGATATCGACGTCGCCCCAGATGTCCTCGCAGATCGGAACTCCGATGCGCACGCCGCGGAAATTGACCGGCCCCTGGATCTCGGGTCCGGCCTGGAAGACGCGCTTCTCGTCGAACTCGCCGTAGTTCGGCAGATCGAGCTTGTAGCGTTCGGCGATGATCTTGCCGCCATCGGCGAAGACGATCGAATTGTGCGTGCCGCTCTTGCGCTTCAACGGCGTGCCGATGATGACGCCGGGACCGCCATCCGCGGTGTCGGCGGCAAAGTCCTGTGCCGCCTTTTCGCAGGCTTTCAAAAAGGCCGGCTTCAGCACCAGATCCTCCGGCGGGTAGCCGGCGAGGAAAAGCTCGGTATAGAGCACGAGATCGGCGCCTTGGCGCGCGGCATCCGCCCTCGCCTCGCGGGCCTTGGCGAGATTGCCTGATATGTCGCCGACAGTCGGATTGAGCTGGGCGACGGCGATGCGCAGGATGTCGAGCTTCTTGGTCATGCCTGCTGACTTAGCGCGGCAAAATTGCCCGGGCAATGGCGTTCGTTTGGACCAATTCGGACCGATTGACATACGTCAATCGTGTGCGGACCGATCGACGTGCTTCAATCGTGGCGAGACGACCAGGTATCAATCGTCGCCCATATATTCGCGCAACGCTTGCGGCGAATGATTCTCGCCGATCGACATCGCCAAGATGCGTGAAATATGCCGGCGCGGCAGGCCTGTCTGCACCACCCACTGGTTGATCTGTGCCTGGATCTTGTCGAGGTCCCTCTTCGAGGTCGGGCTTTCGGCGATGTCGAGGCCGGCGTCGCGCAACGCCGCGGCCATATCGCCCGAGATGACGAACGCATCCCAACCCAGCCAGCGCAGGAAATACTGGCCCGTATTGCCGCCCAACCGGCTGCCATGCTTGCCGAGCCAGGCCATCAGCCCGACCTGGTCGTCCGCCGGCCAGTTTGCGAGGAATTGGCCGAAGCCGCCATATTCCTTCGACACGCGCTCGACGAAGGCGGCGTTGTCGCGCACGGATCTGATCTTCTGCGGGTTGCGCACGATGCGCTGGTCGGCCGTCAGATCGTGCCAGAAATCATCGGGCTGGAACAACAGCCGCTTCGGCTCGAAGCGCAGAAACGCCTCCTCGAAGCCCGGCCATTTCTGCTCGATGACGCGCCAGACGAAACCGGCGGCGAAGACGCGTTCGGCCATAACAGAGAGAATGCGGTCATCGGCGATGTCAGCCACGGCGGCATTGTCAGGCGCCGGACCCAGCAGCGACGTCAGTTCCTCTTCGCCGCCCTTGCGTTTTGCGGCGCGTGCGCGAATTTTCTTGAAATCGGCCATTGGTCCCTCGGCAACTGGAATCAATCTAACACTTCCCGTGTGAGCCGGCAGCCTCTACCTCTTACGGCAAGCCAAAGACCCTGGAGATGGCCATGAACAAGACGATCGACGACCTGGCGAACCGCTGGCTCAAGCGGCGGCCGGACGGCCTCAGCCAGCTTGAAAGCCGGGTGCTGCAATCGACGCTCGAACGCACCACCATCTCGCGCGACACCAACAAGGCCGTCGCCTTCCACCAGACCTTCGGCGACCGGCTCGCCGACACGATCGCCCGCATCGGTGGGTCATGGTCCTTCATCCTGACCTTCATCGCCTTTCTGATCCTGTGGACATCAGGCAATGTCTGGCTGCTGTCGCGTGACGCCTTCGATCCCTACCCGTTCATCTTCCTCAATCTCGTTCTGTCGATGGTCGCCGCCTTGCAGGCGCCGGTGATCATGATGGCGCAGAACCGCCAGACCGAACGCGACCGCATCGACGCCGCCCACGATTACGAGGTCAACCTGAAAGCCGAGATCGAGATCATGGCGCTGCATGAAAAGCTGGATGAACTGCGCCACGGCCAGATTCTCGGTATGCGCGACGAGATCGTGCAACTGACCGAAATGATCAAGCGGATCGACGAAAGGCTGTCTTCGCAGCAGTCGGCTTCATGACCGACGCGATCCATCATTTCATCGAACAATACGGGCTGCTCGCGGTCTTTATCGGCTGTGTCGCGGAGGGCGAAAGTGCCGCCATTCTTGGCGGTTTCTTCGCCCACCAGCAGGTCTTCGTCCTGTGGCACACGGTTCTTGCGGCGGCGCTCGGCGCCTTCGTCGGCGATACTTTCTTCTTCATCCTCGGACGAAGCTTCGCCGACCATCCCTATGTCGTCAGGTTGCGCAAACGGCCCGGCTTCCGCCGCGCCTTTCGTCTGCTCAATACCCATCCCGACATTTTCGTGCTGTCCAACCGCTATATCTACGGCATGCGCCTCGTCGGCGGCATTGCAGCCGGGCTTTCCAACATCGCCGCGCCGCGCTTCGTCATCCTCAACGCGCTTTCATCGGCGGTCTGGGCGGTGCTGTTCGGCACGATCGGTTATGTCTTTGGACTTGGCGCCGAGCACGTCATCGGCCAGGCGTTGATGCGTCACGAACGGTTGCTGATCGGGCTTGGCATCGGCCTGACCGTGGCCGTTCTGGCATGGCTCGTGGCCCGTCACATCGCCAGGAAGGAACGCGCCAGGGAGGGCTGATCGTCAATCCACGCCGAGTGCCTGATCCCCCCGATCGAGAATAAGCGGGATGATCAGGTCTTCCTCGTCGGCAAGGTGCCTTGTCAGCATGGCGATCAGCCGGCTGTTTTCGTCGGCATAGGCGTCGGCGGCGAAGCGCTGTCTGTCTTCGCTCTCCTGAAGCGTCTTGATGAACGCATTGGCCGCCTCGGCATTACGCTCCAGCCCCTCATGGATGGTGTGATGGTCGGCATCGAGTATCTCGAAGCCGTGCTTCAAACGGGGCTCGGCCTTGGCGAAGACCGGGAAATATTGATAATCCTCGACGTTGTGGTGACCGTCGAGGTTGCCTAGAAAATGATTGAGGCGGGGCGCGAACCAGCGCGCGAAATCAGGCGCCGTCAGCCGTCCCTCACGGTAGTCGCCGATGCCGTTGGCCAGCATGCCGCCAAGTTCGCGGAACATGTCGTGCCGCTGCAGCCACATATTGGCGATGCCGTGGATGTTGGCATGGTCCTGCCAGTTTTCACGCGGATATTTCTCGGCCAGCCAGCGCAGATCATCCGGCAGGCCTACGCGTTCGAGAAGCAGAAAATTGGCGGCCCCGGCCATGACAGTCTCCTTTGGTGACTGGCATATAGGCATCGAAAGGCTAGATCGGTAGCCCGGTGATCCGCTCGATAATGGCAATGCCCCAGACGCCGGCGACGATGAGCACCGAAATCAGCACCGCCAGCGAACCGCAATCCTTGGCCAACTGGATATCGACATTGAACTCGCGGCTGAAAGCGTCGCATGCCGCCTCGATGCCGGTGTTAAGCACTTCGACCATGATCAAGAGCAACACGGCGCCGATCAGCAAGGCATAACCGCGCCACGAGATCGAAACGAACCAGCCGAGCGGCAAGGCAAGCGCCAGCAGCATCAGCTCCTGCTGGAAAGCCTTCTCGCTGGTGGCCAGCTTGCGAAACGCCCGCACCGAATTGAAATAAGCATCGATCAGCCGCTGCATGCCAAACCCCTTTGCGAATCACCGGCACGGGATAATGCAATGGCTGGCCAGATCAATGGAATAAGGTGACTTGTCCAAGATTCATTCAGCAACCGGTATGGACGGTGTCGACTTTTCAAACTGTGGCAGCCCGTCGTCGATCGAATAATAGTCGCCCTTGTCACCGACGAAGATATGGCATTCGCCCTCAAGACCTGTCGGCTTGTCGAACGATCCCGCCATGACCGAAACGTAGTCCTGGTCTCGCGGCTTCCAGAACAGCACCGATCCGCATGCCTTGCAGAACCCACGCCTGGCGAAGGTAGAGGCTTCGTACCAGGTGATACTTTCCGTGCCCTCGATCACGATGTCGGCGTTGGCAACATTGGTCGCGGCATAGAAATGTCCGCTCTGCTTGCGGCATTGCGAGCAATGGCAATAGACGACGCCACGCAGCGCTCCGTTCGTGCTGAAGCGGACGGCTCCGCACAGACACGATCCCTGGTGACCATCACTCACGTCGATCCTCCTTGAAGAAAAGTGCCGGGCATGGCTTAGGATTCCAGCTTTGCCGCGCAAGCACGCAAGCAAATGCGACATGTGCTGGCGTAGAGAATCCGAAATTCGGTTTCATTTTCAAGAGTGCGATGCGCGAATCGCGAATTCAAGCCGCCGCACCGGCGTTGTTTCCAACTGATGGACGCACGGACTAAGGCTTTTACAGCCCGCAGACAGAGAAAACCCGCTGAACCTCTGCCAGTTAAGGAAACTTTAGCGACGGCGCATTTATGGTCACCTGCAAGCGAAGGCCGTGGGTGGGGACGCATCCCTTCGCAAGTTGTTCGAAGCGTCGGTCGCATTCCCCAGGGCTCGGCGACAAAGGGAAACCGCGAATTCCGCGGAGGATCCGAGGGGAAGAACCAAGATGCAGCCGGCAGCTGTCCCGACCGAACGAAGCACCGACATCGCAGCCACTGTTGTCGCGACAATGCGCCAATTGGGCGTGCTCGGCCTGCCGCGCAATTACGAGATCTTCTATGAGGCCCTGAGCGGCACCAATCGCGAACTCAGCCTGGCCGTCGTTTCGCTGGCCAGCCGGCCGACACAGGATGAACTGGACCAGATCGGGCGCACTTTCTTTGCCCACAACCATGGCCCTGGCATCGTCGAGCATGCCAGAGACGTCATTGCCAGGGAGCTCGAGGAGGTTGCTTCGCTGCTGCGGAGCGAGCGCAGCCACATCGAGAAATACGGCAGGATCCTCGATGAGACATCGAGCGGCCTCAGCGGACGCAGCCTTCTCTCCCAGGATCTCCTGCAGAAGATCGCCAACGCCATGGCGGTTGCCACCAATTCGGCGATCGATCACGGCCGGCAGGTGGCCTCGACGCTCAGCGACAAGACGGCCGAACTCGAAAGCGTCAAGTCGAAGCTTGAGGAGTACAAGCGGCTGGCCGACACCGATCCGTTGACGCATATCTGGAATCGGCGCGCCTTCGACAAGGAGATCACCAGGATCTACAACAGCAACAGAGGTATCCTGTTCAACGCCCTGGTTCTTGTCGACATCGACCGCTTCAAGGATATCAACGACCGCTATGGCCACCCGGTCGGCGACAAGATCATCCAGAGCATCGCCGATATTTTCCAGACCAGCATTCGCGGCGACATGTTCGTCGCCCGCACCGGCGGCGAGGAGTTCGCGCTGATCATCGAGGGCGCCAGCGAGGACGCCACCTATGACGTTGCGGAGCGTATTCGTGCCCTGATCGAGCAGACGCCGTTCACCAGCAGCCAGACCGGCACGAATTACGGCACCGTCACCGTCTCGATGGGTATCTGCATGGCGTCCGAAGCCGAAGGACCCGAAGATCTCTACACCAAGGCCGACCGGGCGCTCTATCGCTCCAAGGTCAGCGGCCGCAACCGGGTCACCAGGCACTCGACGATGGCAGGCCGGGCCGGCAAGAGCTGGCTGCTCTACAAGAAGGACTGACAGTCCCTGCCCGCTGGTGCCGGGAACACTGGACTAGCGCAGACATGAAAGGCGCCCGATTTCTCGGACGCCCTTTCGTGGATCTTATTCGGACTGCGCGAAAATCAGCCGTTGACCGCCTGCTTGTGCTGCACCGGGTGGCTCTTCTTCAACAGATCCGAGACCAGGAAGGCCAGTTCGATCGCCTGGTCGGCGTTAAGGCGCGGATCGCAATGGGTGTGGTAGCGGTCCTGCAATTCCTCGGCGGTGATGGCGCGCGCGCCACCGGTGCATTCGGTGACGTTCTTGCCGGTCATTTCGACATGGATGCCGCCCGGATGCGTGCCTTCGGCGCGGTGCACCTCGAAGAAGGTCTGCACCTCCTTCAGGATGCGGTCGAACGGCCGCGTCTTGTAGCCGGCGGCCTCGATCGTGTTGCCGTGCATCGGGTCCGACGACCACACCACGGAGCGGCCTTCCTTCTGCACCGCGCGCACCAGCTTCGGTAGATGATCGGCGACCTTGTCGGAACCGAAGCGGGCGATCAGCGTCAGCCGGCCGGGCTCGTTCTCGGGATTGAGCAGGTCGATCAGCTCCAGCAAGCCGTCCGGCGTCAGCGAAGGACCGCATTTCAGCCCGAGCGGGTTCTTGATCCCACGGCAATATTCGACATGCGCATAATCGGGCTGGCGGGTGCGGTCGCCGATCCAGATCATGTGGCCTGACGTGGCGTACCAGTCGCCGGAGGTCGAATCGACGCGCGTCAGTGCCTCCTCGTAGCCGAGCAGCAGCGCCTCGTGGCTGGTGTAGAAATCGGTCTCGCGCAGCGCGTAGTTGGTTTCCGAAGTGATGCCGACGGCCTTCATGAAGTCCATCGTCTCGGTGATACGGTTGGCGAGAGACTCATATTTCTCGCCCTGCGGACTGTCGGAGACGAAGCCGAGCATCCAGCGGTGCACATTCTCCAGGCTGGCATAGCCGCCTTGCGCGAAAGCGCGCAGAAGGTTGAGCGTCGCCGCCGACTGGCGGTACGCCATTTCCTGGCGAGCGGGATCCGGAATGCGCGACTTCGGGTCGAATTCGATGCCGTTGATGATATCGCCGCGATAGCTGGGCAGCGTCACCTCGCCCTTGCTCTCGTTGTCGGACGATCGCGGCTTGGCGAACTGGCCGGCAACGCGGCCAACCTTCACCACCGGCTGCGCGCCGGCGAAGGTGAGCACCACGGACATCTGCAGGAAGACGCGGAAGAAATCGCGGATGTTGTCCGCGCCATGCTCGGCGAAGCTCTCGGCGCAATCGCCGCCCTGGAGAAGGAATGCGTCACCGGCGGCGACAGAAGCGAGCTGCTTCTTCAGCTTGCGCGCCTCACCGGCAAAAACCAGCGGCGGAAAGGTTGCGAGCTGGGCCTCCGTGTTCTTCAGCGCGGCAAGGTCCGGATAGGCAGGAACCTGCTTGATCGGCTTTGCTCTCCACGAATTCGGCGACCATTTCGTCATCGCTGCACCCAACGCTCTTTCCGGCAAGCACCCTCGCCTGCCATTTCCCGCCCCTATATGGGATGGCGGCTCCATACACGAAGCCGATTTCCTATTCTAGACCGGAATTCAAGCGCTGGCGAATGGCCTGGGCCGGCTACGCCGCCTTCTCCACCAGCCGCGCCAACTGGGTCATGACGACCGCCGAGCCCGCCAATCGCTTCTCGGGGGTTGGCCAATCGCGCACGAAGACGACGCTGTGGTCCGGCCGGATCTTGGCCAGCGAGCCCTGCTCGCCGATGAACCGGACGAGCCCGACCGGGTTGGAGAATTCGCGCTTGCGGAAATGGATGACGACGCCCTTCGGCCCGGCGTCGAGCTTCTCGACATTGGCCTTGCGGCAGAGCGCCTTGATGAAGACGATCTTGAGCAGATGCTTGACCTCGTCCGGCAGCGGGCCGAAGCGGTCGATCAGCTCGGCGCCGAAAGCGTCGATTTCCTCGGTGTTTTCGAGATCGCCAAGCCTGCGGTAGAGCGCCAGCCGGAGCTGCAAATCCGGAACATAGCTTTCCGGGATCATCACCGCCGTGCCGACGGCAATCTGCGGCGACCAGCCGCCATCCTGGACCTCGCCGGAATCCTTCACCTCGGCAACGGCTTCCTCCAGCATCTGCTGGTAGAGTTCGAAGCCGACCTCCTTGATGTGGCCGGACTGCTCTTCGCCGAGAAGATTGCCGGCGCCCCTGATATCGAGGTCGTGGCTGGCGAGCTGGAAGCCGGCGCCCAGCGTATCCAGCGATTGCAGCACCTTCAGCCGGCGCTCGGCGGTGTCGGTCAGCTTGCGGTTGGCCGGCAGCGTGAACAGCGCATAGGCGCGCACCTTCGAGCGGCCGACGCGACCGCGTAACTGGTAAAGCTGCGACAGGCCGAACATGTCGGCGCGATGGATGATCAGCGTGTTGGCGGTCGGGATGTCGAGACCGGATTCGACGATGGTCGTCGATAACAGCACGTCGTACTGGCCGTCATAGAAGGCATTCATGATATCGTCGAGTTCGCCCGGCGGCATCTGGCCATGTGCCACCGCCACCTTCAACTCCGGCACGGATTCCTTCAGGAAATCATGGATTTCCGAGAGATCGCTGATGCGCGGCACCACATAGAAGGAATGGCCGCCGCGATATCGCTCGCGCAGCAGCGTCTCGCGGATGACCAGGGGATCGAACGGCGAGATGAAGGTGCGCACCGCCATTCGGTCGACCGGCGGCGTGGCGATCAGCGACAGCTCGCGCACCCCGGTCAACGCCAGTTGCAGCGTGCGCGGGATCGGTGTCGCCGAGAGCGTCAGCACGTGCACGTCGGTCTTCAAATCCTTCAGCCGCTCCTTGTGCTTGACGCCAAAGTGCTGCTCCTCGTCGATGATCAGCAGGCCAAGGTTCTTGAACGAGATCGCGGAACCAAGCAGCGCGTGCGTGCCGATGACGATGTCGACCTGGCCCTCGGCGATGCCTTTCTTGGTCTCGGCCAGTTCCTTGGCGCCGACCAGCCGCGACGCCTGGCCGACACGGATCGGCAGGCCGGAGAAACGCTGCGAAAAGGTCTTGAAATGCTGGCGCGACAACAATGTCGTCGGCACCACGACCGCCACCTGAAAGCCTTCCATCGCCGCGATGAAGGCGGCACGCAGCGCCACTTCGGTCTTGCCGAAGCCGACATCGCCGCAAATCAGCCGGTCCATCGGCTTGCCGGCGGCAAGATCGTCGCGCACCGAATCGATGGCCGTCTGCTGGTCGTCGGTCTCCTCATAGGGGAAGCGGGCCGCGAACTCGCCATAGAGGCCTTCTGCCGGCACCAGTGGCGGTGCGGAGCGCATCTGCCGCTCGGCGGCGATGCGGATCAGCTGCCCGGCCATGTCGAGCAGGCGCTTTTTCAACCGCGCCTTGCGCGACTGCCAGGCGCCGCCGCCAAGCTTGTCCAGCGTCGCCTCGGCCGTGTCAGAACCGTAGCGCGACAGAAGCTCGATGTTTTCCACCGGCAGGAACAGCCGGTCGTCACCGGCATAGTGGATTTCAAGGCAGTCATGCGGTGCGCCGACCGCTTCGATGGTACGCAGGCCGATGAAACGGCCAATGCCATGATCGGCATGGACGACAATGTCGCCGGCCGACAGCGCCGAGGCCTCGGCAATGAAGTCCGAGGGACGCTTCTTGCGTTTCGATCGCCGGATCAGCCGGTCGCCCAAAATGTCCTGTTCGGCGACGACGACCAGTTTTTCGGTCTCGAAGCCGGATTCGAGCGGCAGCACGGCCAGGGCCGCCTGACCGGGTTCGAGCTTTTCGGCTTCCGCCAGCGTCGCCACCTGCTTGAGGTTGCCGAGATGGTGTTCGGCTAGGATCTGGCCAAGCCGGTCGAGCGAGCCTTCGGTCCAGCCGGCGATGACGACGCGGCGGCGCGCCGCGCGCTCATCGGCGATGTGTTTGACGACGACATCGAACACATTGGCGTTCGGATCGGCGCGCTCCTCGACGAAGCTGCGGCCGTGGCGTGAGCCGGCGTGATAGACCTTCTTGGCGCCAACTTCGGGCGCGTCGAATGGCGTGAAGTCGATCGCTTCACGCGGCCCGAGCGAGGCAATCAGGTTTTCCGGGGAGAGATAGAGCAGGTCCGGTGCGACCGGCTTGTAGGGCACGGCGTCCTTCAAGGCACCGTCCGCCTGCTTCTTGCGCGCCTCGTAATGGTCGAGGATCAGCGTGTGGCGTTCGGCCAACGCCTCATGCGCCAGATGGTCGAAGATGACAGGCGTGTCAGGCAGATAGTCGAACACCGTCTCCAGCCGCTCATAGAAAAACGGCAGCCAGTGTTCCATTCCGGCAAACCGCCTGCCTTCGCTGACTGCTGCATAGAGCCCGTCATCGCGCTGTGGAGCGCCAAAAGCTTCGATATAGGAGCGGCGGAAACGGCTGATGGTTTCGGGCGTCAGCGCCACTTCGCTCATCGCCTGCAGCGCCATCGACTTGCGCTGGCCGGTGGTGCGCTGCGTGGCGGCGTCGAACACACGGATCGATTCCAGCGTGTCGCCGAAGAAGTCGAGCCTGAGCGCTTCGGTCCAGCCAGGCGCGAACAGGTCGAGAATGCCGCCGCGCACTGCGAACTCACCGATGCCGCGCACTGTCGGCACGCGCTCGAAACCGGACGTTTCCAGCCGCGACACCAGTACATTCATGTCGATCTGGTTGCCGGGTCTGGCATGAAAGGTCTGTGCCTCGACGAGATCCGCCGGCGGAATGCGTTGCAGCAGCGCATTGGCGGTGGTGAGGATGACGGCGCGGTGCGGCTTCTTCGCCAGAGCGATCATGGCGGTCAGCGCATCGAGGCGCTTGGCGGCAGCATCCGAACCGGGCGAGACGCGGTCGTAGGGCAGACAATCCCACGCCGGTAGTTGCAGCACCGGCAGGCAGGGGGCAGAAAAAGACAGCGCCTCAACGATCGCCGGCAGGCGCTGACCGTCGCGCGCGACGAACAGAACCGGCTTGTCGGGCGCGATCTCAAGTGCCGCCTGCACCAGCGCAAAGGCTTCATAGCCATCGGCGACGCCGTCGACGATGAACTGGCCGGCGCGGCCTTTCGGCAAACCGATGGTGGGAATGAGGCTCATGAAATCACGGTCTTGTTCTATCGCAACTCCGAACGGAAAACCGCTTCGCACTTTTCCTGGAATTGCTTGTGTTCAGGATGTCGTTGTTCAAAATGTCATGGAGTGGCGGAAAGCCAGGATCTTTTGCAGGACGGCACAATCGATATCGGCCGGAACCGGGCGTTCGCCGGTGACCATGGGCAGGAATTCGGTATCGGGAATGTCGAGGAGCCTCTCATATTGGTCGATTTCCTCGGCCGTCAAGGCGCCGATCTCAGCGTCGGCGAAAGTGCCGAGGATCAGGTCCATCTCGCGCATGCCGCGATGCCAGGAGCGAAACAGAAGCTTGCGGCGGTGCACGTCCAGCCCCTCGCTTGATCTCGTCGTTCCGGTCATCGTGCCGCATCCTTGCTTGCTGCGGCGCATATAGCGTGGATAGAAGGGGCTGTCAGCCTTGCGCTGCCGCCATCGCAACATAAGCTGACATCATGCGCCCGACCATCCTCGATCCCTTGTTTGTCCCGATCACGTCGCTTGCAGGCGTCGGACCGAAAGTCGGCGCGCTGATCGAGAAGGTTGTCCCGGCCGATCTGGGTGACCGCCCCGCCCGCGCGGGCGACCTTCTGTTCGTGCTGCCGCACACCGTCATCGACCGGCGCAGCCGCCCGGGCATCGCAGGATCCGCGGAAGGCCAAATCGTGACGCTGGAGGTGCGCATCGACCGCCACCAGCCGCCGCCGCGCGGCAACAGATCGGTGCCTTACCGCGTCTTCGCCCATGACGACACCGGCGAGATCGCGCTGACCTTCTTCCATGCTCACGCTTCCTATCTCGAAAAGGCGATGCCCGAGGGCGAGCATGTCGTGGTCTCGGGCCGCATGGAATGGTTCAATGGCCGCCCGAGCATGGTCCACCCCGACCATATTGCGCTGGCCAGCGAGGCGGAAAACCTGCCGCTGGTCGAACCGGTCTATCCCCTGACAGCCGGGCTCTCGGGCAAGGTGCTGCGCCGGGCGATCGGCCAGGCGCTGGCGCGTGTGCCTGAATTTCCCGAATGGCAGGACGGCGCCTTCATGCGCCGCCACACGTCTCCCTCCTTTGCCGACGCGCTTGCCCGCATCCACAATCCGGCCGACCCGATCGATGTCTCCATCGATGGCGCTGCCTGGCGGCGCCTGGCCTATGACGAGCTGCTGGCGGGCCAGGTCTCGCTGGCGCTGGTGCGGGCAAAAGTCCGCAGGCTGTCCGGGCGTCCCCTGGTCGGCGACGGCCGCATCGTCGAAAAACTGAGGGCTGCACTGCCCTATTCGCTGACATCGAGCCAGGAGTTCGCGCTGGCCGAAATCAATGCCGACCTCGCTGATCCCGAGCGCATGCTGCGGCTTCTGCAGGGCGATGTCGGCTCCGGCAAGACGGTCGTCGCGCTGTTGGCCATGGCACGCGCCGTCGAGGCCGGCGGCCAAGCAGCTTTGATGGCACCGACCGAAATCCTGGCGCGCCAGCATCTGGCGACCATCACGCCGCTTGCCGCCAAGGTCGGGCTGCGCATTGCCATCCTCACCGGCCGCGAAAAGGGCCGCGAACGCGCGGATACGCTGGCCGGCCTGGCAAGCGGCGAGATCGACATCGTGGTCGGCACCCATGCGCTGTTCCAGGAGACGGTCATGTTCCACGACCTGGTTTTCGCCGTGATCGACGAGCAGCACCGTTTCGGCGTCCATCAGCGGCTTGCCATCACCGCCAAGGGCGATGCGCCCGACATGCTGGTGATGACGGCCACTCCCATCCCCCGCACGCTGGTGCTGACCGCTTTCGGCGACATGGACGTGTCGAAACTGACGGAAAAACCGGCCGGCCGCCAGCCGATCCGTACCGTTACACTGCCGCTCGAGCGGCTCGACGAACTGGTCGACCGCATGGTGGACGCCGTCGCCGGCGGCCAGAAGATCTACTGGATCTGTCCGCTGGTCGAGGAATCCGAAGAAATCAAGCTGATGTCGGCCGAGGACCGCTTCGCCTCGCTGAAACCATTGTTCGGCGACCGTATCGGGCTCGTTCACGGCCGCATGAAGGGTGCCGAGAAGGACGAGGCGATGCGTGCCTTCAAGCAGGGCGAGACACGCATCCTGATCGCCACCACCGTCATCGAGGTCGGCGTCGACGTGCCGGACGCCACCGTCATGGTCATCGAGCACGCCGAGCGCTTTGGCCTGGCCCAGCTGCACCAACTGCGCGGCCGGGTCGGGCGTGGCGACAAGCCCTCCTCCTGCGTGCTGCTCTACAAGGACCCGCTCGGCGAGACCGCAAAACGCCGGCTGTCGGTAATGCGCGAGACCGAGGACGGGTTCCTGATCGCCGAGGAAGACCTGAAGCTGCGCGGCGAAGGCGAATTGCTGGGCACCCGCCAGTCCGGCACGCCGGGTTTCCAGGTGGCGCGCATCGAGGCGCATGCCGACCTTCTGGAGGCCGCCCGCGACGATGCCAGGCTGATCCTGTCGCGCGACCCGGAGCTGCAATCGCAGCGTGGCGAGGCGTTGCGCCTGCTGCTTTATTTGTTCGGTCGCGACGAGGCCGTGCGGCTCCTGCGCGCCGGCTGAGCCAGGGCGGCAACCGACGGGTTGGCGAGCATCCCTTCGATCGGCTCGCCATTCACGACAACCATTTGCTTGACCTCGGGCGCCACCAGCCCGGCCGACACAATCAGCTTGGCGCCGTCCTCAATCGTCATGTCGAGCAGCACGATGTCCGACTTCGGCACATACATCAGGAATCCGGTGGTCGGGTTTGGCGTGCACGGCATGAACACGGCAATCAGCGGATCGCCTTCCTGGTCGAGCTTCTGGTTGATCTCGGTTTCCTTCTCGCTGGCGACGAACACCAGCGACCACACACCCTTGCGCGGATATTCGACCAGTCCGACCTGGCGGAACATGTCGCCCTTGTTGGACAGCACGGTCTCGAAAATCTGTTTCAGCGAGCCATAGATGCCGCGCACCAACGGCATGCGGCCGAGCAGGCGCTCGCCGAAATTGACGATGGCGCGGCCGACGATGTTGGCCGTCAGGAAGCCGATCAGCGTGATCAGGATGAGCGCCACGATCAGCCCGAATCCCGGCACAGGAAACGACAAATAGGTGTCAGGGCTGTAGCGGGCCGGAATATAGGGTTTCACCCAGGAATCGACCCAACCGATGAATGACCAGGCGATGTAGGCGGTGATCGCCAGCGGCGCGCAGACGATGAAGCCCGTGAGGAAGTAGTTCCTCAGCCGGGTCACGCCGGAAGTCTTGGGAGCGTCGGACATGATTCACCGGAGGCGCGGGTTGCAGCGCAACATTAGTGAACCGCCGTCCAGTTTGGAACTGCGAAGTTTTTAAAGAGCCGATTATGCCGCTACTTTCAGCGGCTCAATCTTCTCGAGCTCCGGCGCCAGCTTTCTGGCTTCGGTTTCAAGCTCATAGGCCTGTTGAAAATTCATCCAGAATTCGGGCGTGGTGTTGAAAAATCTGGCGAGGCGAAGAGCCGTATCGGGAGTCAGGCCGATCTCTTCCTTGGCAATGCGTTCGATACGGGTGCGTGGAAGGTTGAGTTTTTTCGCCAGCGCGCCTGCACTCATGCCGAGCGGGACGAGATATTCTTCACGCAGGAATTCTCCAGGATGAACTGGACGTGCGAACTTGAGCATAGTTCAGGGTCCTCAAGGGTTCAGGGCAAGTGCCCGCTCAATGGTAATCGACGATCTCCACGTCTTCAGCGCCAGCAGCGGTCCATTTGAAGCAGATGCGCCACTGGTCGTTGATGCGAATTGAATGCTGTCCGGCTCGGCTCCTTTCAGGGCTTCAAGATGATTTCCGGGCGGCGATCGAAGGTCATTCAGTTGGGCAGCGTTGGCAATTGCTCGAAGGCGACGTTCGCCACGGGCAACCAAATCCGGCGGAAAGCCTTTTGGCGCCTTCCCTTCGGCAACCGCTTCGACCGCCTTGCCTTTGAACGAAACGATCAATACGCGCCCTCTCAACGTATCATACACTGATACAGAGAGGCACGCAAGGAAAAGTATCATCGGACGATACAGAATTGCCACCGGGTTGATCGGTGGCAAATGGAGATTTGCCGACGGCTACTCCACCGTCACCGATTTCGCCAGATTGCGCGGCTGGTCGACGTCGGTGCCCATGAAGACGGCGGTAAAATAGGCCAGCATCTGGATCGGCAGCGCGTAGATGATCGGCGAGATGATTTCCGGCACGTCCGGCAGGATGATCGTCTCCATCGTCTTGACGCTCGTCAGCGCCGCACCCTTGCTGTCGGTGATCAGGATGATCTTGCCGCCGCGCGCCGCGACTTCCTGCATGTTCGAAACGGTCTTTTCGAAAATGTGGTCGTGCGGCGCAATGACGATGACCGGCATGTTCTCATCGATCAGCGCGATCGGTCCATGCTTCAGCTCGCCGGCCGCATAGCCCTCGGCGTGGATATAGGAGATTTCCTTGAGTTTCAGCGCGCCTTCCATGGCCAGCGGAAAGTTGGTGTCGCGGCCGAGATAGAGCACGTCCTTGTAGCGTGAGAGTTCACGCGCGATCCGTTCGATCTGCTCTTCAAGCTTGAGCACCTGATTGGCATAGCGCGGCGCTTCCGATAGCGCGCGCACCAGGGTCTTCTCTTGTTCTTTCGAGATTGTCCCGCGCGCCACGCCGGCCCGCACGGCAAGCGATGCCAGCACGGACAGCTGGCAGGTGAACGCCTTGGTCGAGGCAACGCCGATCTCCGGCCCGGCGAGCGTCGGCAGCACGACATCGGATTCGCGCGCCATGGTCGATTCGCGCACATTGACGATCGCGCCGATCTTCATGCCGGCCTTGCGGCAATAACGCAGCGAGGCCAGCGTGTCGGCAGTCTCACCGGACTGCGAAATGAAGAACGCCGCGTCGTTCTTCGACAATGGCATTTCGCGGTAACGGAATTCGGAGGCGACATCGATGTCGACGGGCAGGCGCGCGTAGCGCTCGAACCAGTATTTGCCGATAAGGCCGGCAAGATAGGCGGTACCGCAGGCCGAAATCGCCAGCCGGTCGATTTTGGCGAAATCGAAAGGCAGGTCGAGCGGCTTGGAGACGCCGCCGACAAAATCCAGATAATTCGCCAAGGTATGCGAGATCACTTCGGGCTGCTCATGGATCTCCTTCTCCATGAAATGGCGGCGATTGCCCTTATCGACCATGAAGCTCGTCGACAGCGACTGCTGGCGCTTGCGGTCGACCTTTGTGCCGTCGATGTCGAAGATGGTGACGCCGTCGCGGCGCACCACCGCCCAGTCGCCATCTTCGAGATAGGTGATCGAATTGGTGAACGGTGCGAGCGCGATGGCGTCGGAGCCCAAGAACATCTCGCCATCGCCATGGCCGACAGCCAAAGGCGGACCGTTGCGCGCGCCGACGATCAGGTCCTCGTCGCCCTTGAACATGATGGCCAGCGCGAAAGCGCCTTCCAGCCGCTTCAGCGCCTGGTGCGCAGCCTCGACCGGCTTCAGCCCTTTGGCGAGTTCGCGCGCCACCAGATGGGCGACGACCTCGGTGTCGGTCTGCGAGGAGAAAGAATAGCCGTCGCGGATCAGTTCTTCGCGCAATTCGGCGAAATTCTCGATGATGCCGTTATGGACGATGGCGACACCGTCGGAAAAATGCGGATGCGCATTGGTCTCGTTGGGCACGCCGTGTGTCGCCCAGCGCGTGTGACCGATGCCGATCGTACCGTCGAGCGGCTCGTCCTTGAGCCGGCGCTCGAGGTTGATCAGCTTGCCTTCGGCGCGGCGGCGAGCAAGCTGGCCGTGCTCGATGGTGGCGACGCCGGCCGAGTCATAGCCGCGATATTCCAACCGCTTCAGCGCATCGACAATGAGCGGCGCAACCTGCGAGTGGCCGACGATTCCAACGATACCGCACATGCAGACAGCCCCCGATTCCCCGTGGAAAACCAGCGCTATTTAGGGATGGCCGGCCTGCCGCGAAAGTCACATTGCATTTCGTCCCGTGTAACGGAACGCTCATTCTTGTCGATGCACCATGACAGACCGCTCTTGCAATCCGGTTACTGCAATCGTTCGGTTTTTTGCGGGCTGGTCTTACTTTTTCTTCGCAGCCGCGGCCGAAGCAAAGCGTTCGCGCAATTCCTTGCCCTTGCCCGGGATCGTCTTTTGGCGAGCACGGCCGAAGGCCAGCGCATCGTCGGGCACGCTTTCCGTGATCACGCTGCCCGAGGCAATGTAGCCGCCCTTGCCGATGGTGACAGGCGCCACCAGCGACGAATTGGAGCCAATGAACGCGCCCTCGCCGATGTCCGTGAAGAATTTCGAATAGCCGTCATAATTGCAGGTGATGGTGCCGGCGCCGATATTGGCGCCTGCGCCGACGCGGGCATCGCCGATATAGGTCAAATGGTTGACCTTGGCGCCCTCTTCGATAACCGCCTGCTTGACCTCGCAGAAATTGCCAACCTTGGCCTTGTCCCGGAGATCAGCACCCGGCCGCAGCCGCGCGTATGGCCCGACATCGCAATTGGACGCAATGGTGGCGCCTTCGATGTGGCTGAACGCATGTATCTTGGCGCCCGTCGCAATCTTCACGCCCGGACCGAACCAGACATTGGGCTCGACGATCGTGTCAGTGCCGATCTCGGTGTCGTGCGAGAAATACACCGTCTCCGGCGCGATCAGCGTCACGCCCGACAGCATCGCTTCATGCCGCCGGCGCGCCTGCCATATGCCCTCGGCCTGCGCCAGTTCGGCGCGGTTGTTGATGCCGAGCGCGCTTTCGAAGCTGGCTTCGGTGGCGACGACATCGAGGCCTCGCGCGCTGGCGATCTCGACAATGTCGGTGAGATAATACTCGCCTTTGGCGTTGTTGTTGCCTACCTGATCGAGCAGTTTCAGCGCGTGATCACCGGCCACCGCCATCATGCCGGCATTGCAGAAGGCTATTTTCCTCTCCTCCTCGGAGCAGTCCTTCTCTTCGCGGATGGCGATCAGCTTGCCGTCCTTTTCGATCAGCCTGCCATATCCGGTCGGGCTGGGCGGGCGGAAGCCGATCACGACGACGGCGGCGCCCTCGGCCAGCTTCAGCCGCGCCACGGTCAGCGCATCGGCGTCGATCAGCGGCGTGTCGCCAAACATCACCAGGATATCGTCATAACCCTTAGATATCGCATCGCGTGCGGCCAGCACGGCGTGCGCGGTGCCAAGGCGCTTTTCCTGCACGAAAGTCTCGGCCTTCGGCGCGAATTTCGCCGCCGCCTTGCGCATCTCTTCCGCGCCATGACCGATCACCAGCGCCTGGCTGCCCGCGCCGGCAGCTTCGGCCGCCCTCACCACATGGGCGACCATCGGCAGGCCGGCAATCTGGTGCAGCACCTTCGGCAGCACGCTCTTCATGCGCGTGCCTTCGCCGGCGGCGAGAATGACGGACAGGCAGGATCTCTGGCTCATGGAAGGGACAACCATATGAAAAGGGTTGGGAATCAAAGCATGCTAGCAGTGGCGCCTTGCTTCACCAATGCGGTTAAATTTCGGTGAGATGGCGGAGCAGCTGACTCTTAATCAGCGGGTCTTAAAACGGAATTCGGCAGTCAGCACACCTACAACAGGCCGTGTTTCCTGAATTCCGCCTGCTCGTCACCTGATATCCAGCCAAACACCTTCAGCTTGCCGTCACGCTTTTCGACGAGATAGTTGACCGCAAAGTCGATGGTCACGGGACTCCCATCCTTGCGTTCATAGTCACCGGCCCAGTTTACCTCAGCCACGCAATGGTCCTGGTCGACAGGTGTCACAGAGACCTCCTTGCAGGTCATCCTCTTGCTGCCGAGGGCACGATAGGCCTCAAAACCCTTTGTCATGATGGCCTTCAACTGCTCGCCATTCTCGCCAACCATGACCGCTGCCGGCGTCACCGAGACAAAACCGGCCGAATACATGTCCGCGACGTCGTTGAGATCGACGGTGTCGGCGATCGCGTCATTGTAGATTTTCTCATAGACCTTGAAGAATTTTCGCACATCCGCCTTGGCTACCATTCTCGCCTCCCGGCTCGAAAAAGTGTTGATCAACGGTACTGCAAATGCGGGCTGCCGTGCATCGTTCCGCCGACGCGACCTACCCCAGCCGCCCCAGCACCGGGAAATTTTCCAGCAACCAGTAAGACACGGTCTGCACGCCACCGGTGAGGAAAAACACGCCGGCGACCACCAGCAGCGCGCCTATTGCTTTTTCGACCCGGCCGAGATGAACGCGGAATTTGCCGAGGAAGCGCATGAAGGCGCCGGAAAACAGCGCTGCGATCAGGAACGGGATACCCAGCCCGAGCGAATAGGCGGCGAGCAGCAGCGCGCCCTCGCCCACCGTTTCGCGGCCGCCCGCCAGCGTCAGGATCGGTCCCAGCACCGGGCCGATACAGGGCGTCCAGCCGAAAGCGAAGGCCAGCCCCATGACATAGGCCGCGACCGCGCTTGCCGGCTTGCCCTGCGACTGGAACCGCGCCTCGCGCGACAAAAGCGGAATGCGCAGGATGCCGAGGAAATTCAGGCCCATGAGGATGATCAGCACGCCGGCGCCCATCGCCAGCGGCTCCTGCCAGATACGCAGCAGCCGGCCGATGGTCGAAGCGCCCGCGCCAAGCGCGACAAAGACGGTCGAGAAGCCGAGCACGAAGGCAATCGAGGAATAAAGCAGCGCGCCGCGTGCGCCTTCACGCGCTGTCGCACCCGCATTGCCACGGAAATCATCGACCGAGACGCCAGCCATATAGCAGAGATAGGGCGGCACCAGCGGCAGCACGCAAGGCGACAGGAACGAGATCGCTCCCGCCCCGACCGCGCTGACATAGCCGATGTCCAATGCCATTTCCAGGAACTCCAATGCCGTGCCGCCGATATAACGACGCGCAGCCTTGTCCACCAATCACCATTGTGTTGGCAAGATCATGCTTGCCCGGAAGAACTGAGAGGGAAGAAACGGCAGCCCCTGGGCGTTGACACAGGGAGGCCGCGATTTCCCGCGCGTTTCCAGATACCAGTCAGGGAGATTTCCATGAAAACCATAACCGCAGGACTGGCAGCGCTTCTGCTCAGCACCGCCGCATCCTTCGCCGCCGACGCGTGGAAGGAAGCCGAGGTCAATGGCACCAAGATCTACACCGATGCCAACGGCATGACGCTTTATACCTATGACAAGGATGAGAAGGGCAAGACCAATTGCTACGACAAATGCGCCACGAACTGGCCGCCGCTGAAGGCCGAAGCCGGCGTCAAGGCGGACGACGAATGGAGCGTCGTCGACCGCACCGACGGCACCAAGATGTGGGCCTATGACGGCAAGCCGGTCTACACCTTCATCAAGGACAAGAAGCCAGGCGATGTGACCGGCGACGGCGTCGGCGAGGTCTGGCATATCGTCAAGGCCGACTAAGCACACCAATCCCGCCTGCTGGCGGGACAAGGGCTGGTCGCCGGGCATCTCCATGCAGCCGGCGGCCAGCATCGACCAGCCTGTTTTAATGTCGCCCGTTCCTGTTCGGGCAGCATTTCAGCGACTCGGCGGAAAAATGAATCGGGTTGTTTCCGCTGACTCAGGACCACCATCTCCCTTTCCCGAAATTCTGTGATTTTCTCCATACACTCTAAGAGTGTATTGCTGCGGACAGCCCCGCAATTTGGGCGCTTCCCCTTGACCGGATGCAAAAGCGCGGCCATGTGAGCGACAAATAGAACGAGATTTCGTCGCGCGCAGCGGAATTCTTCTGCCGCACCACAGCTGATATGAGACCTCATGGACGTCGTCGTCGTCGAATCGCCGGCCAAGGCGAAGACAATCAACAAATACCTCGGCAAGAACTATAAGGTTCTGGCCTCGTTTGGCCATGTCCGCGATTTGCCGGCCAAGGATGGCTCGGTGCGTCCCGACGAGGATTTCGCCATGTCCTGGGCGGTAGACACCGCCTCGGGCAAGCGGCTTGCCGACATCGCCAAGGCGGTCAAGGATGCCGACGGCCTGATCCTCGCCACCGATCCGGATCGCGAGGGTGAAGCCATTTCCTGGCACGTGCTGGAAGTGCTGAAGCAGAAGCGCGCACTGAAGGACAAGCCGGTCAGCCGCGTCGTCTTCAACGCCATCACCAAGTCGTCGGTTCTGGAAGCGATGGCCAATCCGCGCCAGATCGATGCGCCGCTGGTCGATGCCTATCTCGCCCGCCGGGCGCTGGATTATCTCGTCGGCTTCACGCTGTCGCCTGTGCTGTGGCGCAAGCTGCCGGGCGCCCGCTCGGCCGGCCGCGTCCAGTCGGTTGCGCTGCGTCTGGTGTGCGATCGCGAATCCGAGATCGAGCGCTTCATCCGTGAGGAATACTGGCAGATCGCTGCTCTGCTGGGCACGCCGCGCAACGAGAATTTCGAAGCCCGGCTGACCGCCTTCGACCGCAAGAGACTGCAAAAGCTCGACATTTCCAACAAGGCGCAGGCCGACGACATCAAGTCGATGCTTGAGGGCGCGATCTTCAAGGCGGTGTCGGTCGAAGCCAAGCCGACCAAGCGCAATCCCGGCCCGCCCTTCACCACCTCGACATTGCAGCAGGCCGCATCATCGGGCCTCGGCTTCTCGGCCAGCCGCACCATGCAAGTGGCGCAGCGTCTCTATGAAGGCATGGAGATCGGCGGCGAGACCACCGGTCTCATCACCTATATGCGAACCGACGGCGTGCAGATGGCGCCGGAGGCGATCGATGCCGCGCGCGACGCCATCGCCAAGGAATTCGGCGCAAAATATCTGCCGGAAAAGCCGCGCCAATATACCGCCAAGGCCAAGAATGCCCAGGAAGCGCACGAAGCGATCCGCCCGACGGATTTCATGCGCACCCCGGCATCGGTCAGGCAATATCTCGATTCCGACCAGATGCGGCTTTATGAGCTGATCTGGAAGCGCGCCATCGCCAGCCAGATGCAGCCGGCCGAGATCGAGCGCACCACCGCCGAGATCGAGGCTGTCAATGGATCGCGCACCGCTGAGTTGCGTGCCATCGGTTCGGTCGTTCGCTTCGACGGCTTCATCGCCGCCTACACCGACCAGAAGGACGACGATGCGGAAGACGAGGAAAATCGTCGCCTGCCCGAGATCCGCGCCGGCGAGCAGCTAGCGCGTCAGGCGATTAACGCCACCCAGCACACCACCGAGCCGCCGCCGCGCTATTCCGAAGCCTCGCTGATCAAGAAACTGGAAGAGCTCGGCATCGGCCGGCCTTCTACCTATACGGCGATCCTGAAGACGCTCGAGGACCGCGACTATGTCACCATCGACAAGCGCCGGCTGGTGCCGCAGGCCAAGGGCCGGCTGCTGTCGGCCTTTCTTGAAAGCTTCTTCAAGCGTTATGTCGAATACGACTTCACCGCGTCCCTCGAGGAAAAGCTCGACGAGATTTCCGACGGCAAGCTCGCCTGGAAGGACGTGCTGCGCGATTTCTGGAAGGATTTTTCCGGCGCCGTCGCCGACATCAAGGAACTGCGCGTCACCGACGTGCTCGACGCGCTCAATGAGGAACTGGCGCCGCTGGTGTTCCCGACGCGGGAGGACGGCTCCAATCCGCGCATCTGCCCGAAATGCGGCACCGGCAATCTGTCGCTGAAGCTCGGCAAGTTCGGCGCCTTTGTCGGCTGCTCGAACTATCCGGAATGCTCCTTCACCCGCCAGCTCGGCGATGCCGCCAATCCCAATGGCGAAAATGGCGGCGGCGAGGACGGCACCAAGGTCATCGGCAAGGACCCCTACACGTCAGAGGAAATCACGCTGCGCAGCGGTCGCTTCGGCCCCTATCTGCAGCGTGGCGACGGCAAGGAGGCCAAGCGCTCCAGCCTGCCCAAGGGCTGGACGGCAGAGTCGATCGATCACGAGAAGGCGCTGGCGCTGCTGTCGCTGCCGCGCGATGTCGGCCAGCATCCGGAAACCGCCAAGATGATCTCAGCCGGGCTCGGCCGCTACGGCCCGTTCGTGCTGCATGACGGCACCTATGCCAATCTTGAAAGCATCGAGGACGTGTTCTCGATCGGCCTCAACCGCGCCGTCTCGGTGATCGCCGAGAAGCAGTTGAAGGGCAAGGGCGGCCGCAATGGCGGTACTGCCGCGGCGCTGAAGGAGCTTGGCGACCATCCCGATGGCGGCGGCAAGATCGTCGTGCGCGACGGCAAATACGGGCCTTACGTGAATTTCGGCAAGGTCAATGCTACGCTGCCCAAGGGCAAGGATCCGCAGTCGGTGACGATCGAGGATGCGCTGGCGTTGATTGCCGAGAAGGAAGCCAAGGGCGGCGGCGGCAAGAAGCCGTTCCGAAAGGCAGCCGCGGCCAAAGCCCCGGCGACCAAGAAAGCGGCAGCCAAGAAGCCGGCTGCGAAGAAGCCGGCCGCGAAGAAAAAAGGATAGGACAGCGTGGCGCGCAAGATCACCGGCAGAACCCACGGCGATCCGCGCACCGCCGACACCAGGGCCAAGGTCAAGGACGACTACCGGCCCTCGCGTGACGAAATCCTGCGCTACATCGCCGAAAATCCCGATCGCGCCGGCAAACGCGACATCGCGAAAGCTTTCGCACTGCGCGGCGACGATCGCATCTGGCTGAAGGATATTTTGCGCGACCTGCAGGACGAAGGTTTGCTGACCAAGGAGCGCAAGGGGCTGGCTCGCGTCGGTGCCCTGCCCCATGTCACGGTCCTCGATATTTTTGACCGTGATGCCGATGGCGTGCTCTTGGCGCGTCCTACCGAACACACGGCCAATGGACCGCCGCCCATCGTTTCCATCCGCCTGTCGCGCAGTGGCAGTGGACCGGCGCCCGGCATTGGCGACCGCGTGCTGGCCAAGACCTTTCCGGCCGACGACACGAACGTCGCTCTGGGCGGCCCCGCCTACACCGGGCGGGTGGTGAAGATTTTCGAAAAACGTACCGATGCCGTGCTCGGTGTCTTTCGCATCTTGCAGGACGGCACCTTCCGCATCGAGCCGGTGGAACGGCGCCAGCCCGAACTGATCGTCGACAAGGAATTCCAGAACGGCGCCAAGAACGGTGACCTGGTGGAGGTCGAGCCGGCGCGGGCTTCCCGCTATGGGCTGCCGAGGGCCAAGGTGCTCAACGTGCTGGGCTCTCTGACCAGCGAAAAGGCGGTCTCTATGATCGCCATCCACGCGCACGACATTCCGCATATCTTCCCGGCCGACGTCATCGCAGAATCCGAAGCGGTCAAACCGGCGACGTTGGATCACCGCGAGGATTGGCGCGACCTGCCGTTGATCACCATCGATCCGGCCGACGCCAAGGACCATGACGACGCCGTCTTCGCCACGCCGGATCTCGACGAGAAGAACCCCGGCGGCGTGGTTGCCACTGTCGCAATCGCCGACGTCGCCGCCTATGTGCGCTACGGCACGGCGCTCGACCGCGAAGCATTGAAGCGCGGCAATTCGGTCTATTTCCCGGATCGCGTCGTGCCGATGCTGCCCGAGCGCATCTCCAACGATCTCTGCTCGCTGCGGGAGGGCCAGGACCGTCCGGCGCTCGCCGTGCGCATGGTTTTTTCAGCCGAGGGCCGCAAGCTCAGGCACTCCTTCCATCGCGTCATGATGAAGTCGGCGGCAAAGCTCGCCTACCAACAGGCTCAGGCGGCAATCGACGGCGCGCCGGACGACAAGACAGGTCCGATCCTCAAAACCGTGCTGAAGCCACTGTGGGACGCCTATGCGATCCTCAAGCGCGGCCGCGACGGCCGCCAGCCGCTCGAACTCGACCTGCCGGAGCGCAAGATCGTGCTCAAGGCGGACGGCACCGTCGATCGCGTCATCGTGCCGGACCGGCTCGATGCCCATAAGCTCATCGAAGAATTCATGATCCAGGCCAATGTCGCGGCGGCCGAAACGCTCGAGGCGAAGAAACAGGAACTGGTCTATCGCGTCCATGACGCGCCATCACTGGCCAAACAGGAATCGCTGCGCGAGTTCCTGCAGACATTGGGCCTGTCACTCGCGCGCGGCGCGCAGATGCAGCCAAGCCAGTTCAACGGCATTTTGGAGCGCGTGCGCGGCGCCGACAATGAAGGCCTGGTCAACGAAGTGGTTCTGCGCTCGCAGAGCCAAGCCGAATACTCGCCAAAGAACATCGGCCATTTCGGTCTCAACCTCCGCCGCTACGCGCATTTCACCTCGCCGATCCGCCGCTATGCCGATTTGATCGTGCATCGCGGACTTATTGCCGCACTCGGATTGGGTCCGGGCGGGCTGACGCAGGACGAAGCGGCACGGCTCGAAGATGTCGCCGTGCTGATTTCCGGCACGGAACGCCGCGCAATGGCGGCCGAGCGGGACACGGTCGACCGTCTGATCGCCAGCTATCTCGCCGAACGCGTCGACGACCGGTTCGATGCCCGCATCTCCGGCGTCACCAAGTCAGGACTATTTGTCCAATTGCCGCAGTACGGCGCGGATGGTTTCATCCCGGTGTCAACTCTGGGCGGCGATTACTATATATACGATGAAACGGCCCGCTCCCTGTTCGGAGAACGCTCGGGCAAAGGTTATCAGCTCGCGGACCGCGTCGAGGTCCGTCTCATCGAGGTGGCGCCGATGGCCGGGGCGATGCGCTTCGAGATGTTGACCGACCCGAAGCCTCTGCCGGGCTCCAAGCGGTCGTTTCACAAGGCCAAGGGCCGCGCTCGCGCGTCGCAATCGCGACCGGGTTCGCGCGGCAGGAGACGATGATGACAACAGCCATGGAAGAACAGGTTTTCGGCGGAGAACATCACTCGGGCCGGACCCCGCGCCCGCTGTGGACGGCGATGAAGCGCGGCCTGCTCGGCCGCTGCCCGCATTGCGGCGAAGGCAAGCTGTTTCGCGCTTTCACCAAGACCGTCGACACATGCAGTGTCTGCGGCGAGGAATTGCATCACCACCGGGCCGACGACCTGCCCGCCTATCTGGTCATCGTCATCGTCGGCCATGTCGTGCTGGGCGCCTTCATGGGCGTTGAGGCCACGTCGACGCTGTCCACATGGCAGCACATCGCCATCTGGGTTCCGCTGACCATCCTTTTGTCGGTTGCGTTGCTGCAGCCGATCAAGGGTGCCGTCATCGGACTGCAATGGGCCTTCTATATGCACGGCTTCGGCGGCGAGCACGACGTGATCGAGCCGCATCCCGGAGCCTAGGCCGCAGCCAAGAATGCTGCCTGGCGCAACATACCGACCGTGAAAGGCCACTTTCGCTTGCCAGAAGTTTCCGCTAGGTCCTGCGCATGGACGGTATGACCAAGGCGGAAGTCGACAGGATCGAGCGGAGCATGATCGCTCATAGCGACCGACCAATTCGCCCGCGCGACGCGGCAACCCTCATCCTGCTCGACCGCAAGGACGATGACGTGCTGGTTCTGATGGGTCGCCGTCATGCAGGCCACGCCTTCATGCCGGGCAAGTTCGTCTTTCCCGGTGGCCGCACCGATCCGGCCGACAGCCGCATACCGGTCGTCGCCGCATTGCACCCGGAGCAGGAAGCCAGGCTGATCGCCGGACCGGGCCGCACAAGCGCCGCACGAGCCCGCGCCATCGCCCTGTCCGCCATCCGCGAAACCTATGAGGAAGCCGGGCTGCTGATCGGCCGCAAGGGTGCTTTCGCAACCCCCAGGCCCGATTGGCAAGGCTTTGCCGAACACGGCGTGCAACCCTCTCTCGACATGCTGCGCTTCGTTGCGCGCGCCATCACGCCGCCCAACCGGGTGCGCCGCTTCGACACCCGCTTTTTCAGCGCCTGGCGTGACGACGTCGCCGTCGAACTGCCCGGTGGCGGTCCCACCAACGAGCTCGAAGAGCTGGTCTGGCTGCCGCTCGCCAAGGCCAGGGAAGCCGACATCACCCGAATGATCCTGGACGAGCTGGAAAAGCGCCTCGCCCATGATCCACTGTTGCGTCCAGGCGGACCCGTGCCCTTCTACCGGCTTGTCCGCAGCCGCTTCACCCGCGAACTTCTCTAGAGCAATTCCAGGAAAAGTGTGACGCGGTTTTCCCGGGAAAAGCGCTCAGCACTTTCCTTAGATCAAACAGGCAGAGTATTCAGCATCCCATGACGGTCGATACCCAACCACAGGGCGACGAACGCGTACACTGGCTGCCGATGGTGGCGGCGATCTCGTCGATCAGCGTCGTCGGCATCGCCATCGGCCTCGGCATGCCGCTGCTCAGCGTCATCCTTGAAACGCGCGGCCATTCGGCTTCGATGATCGGCCTCAACACCGCCGTTGCCGGCCTCGCCTCGATCGCCGGTGCGCCGCTGGCTACTCCGCTCGCCATGCGGTTCGGCGTTGCCTGGACCATGATCGCCATGATCGCCGCCGGCGCGCTGGCCTTTGTCGGCTTTCATTTCGCACCCGATTTCTGGATGTGGTTTCCACTGCGCATCGTGCTGCACATCGCGCTGACGGTGCTGTTCATCCTGTCCGAATTCTGGATCAGCACCTCGGCGCCGCCGCACCGACGCGGCCTTGTGCTGGGCATTTACGCCACTGTCCTGTCGCTCGGCTTTGCCGCCGGACCGTGGCTGTTCGCCCATCTCGGCAGTTCCGGCTTCAGGCCGTTCGGCGTCATCATCGCCTTGGTGACGCTGGCGGCGATACCCGTGCTGGCAGCACGCAACGAGAGCCCCTCGATCGCCTCGGATGGCGAAACCAGCAATTTCCTGCGCTACATCTGGCTGGTGCCGTCGGCGACCGCAGCCGTGCTGGTGTTCGGCGCGGTGGAAACCGGCGGCTTTGCGCTCTTCCCGATCTATGGTAGCCGCATCGGCTATTCCGAGGCCGATGCGGCCCTTCTGCTGACCATGATCGGCCTCGGCAATGTGTTGTTGCAGATCCCGATCGGCATGATCAGCGACCGCGTCAGCGATCGCCGCTACCTGCTGATTGCCTGCGCCACGGTCGGTCTTATCGGCACCGTCTTCATGCCCTTCTTCGCCCAGAATTGGCATTTGATGGCCGCGCTTCTGTTCGTCTGGGGCGGCGTCGTCGCTGCCATGTACACGATCGGCCTTGCCCATCTCGGCTCGCAGCTTTCCGGCCATGAACTGGCGTCGGCCAACGCCGCCTTCGTGCTGTGCTACGGTGTCGGCATGGTGCTCGGCCCGCAGGCGATCGGCATCGGCATGGATGCGTTCGGCCCGTCCGGCTTCGGCTGGTCGCTCGGCCTGTTCTTCGCCGCCTATATCGCTTTGGTCGCCGTCAGGTTGGTTCGCAAGATCCTGCTGTAGCGCAACTGCCGCCAGCCCTGCATTTGGCGCGCACGGTGGCAGGCTGCTGACAGAACCGTGTCAGGAGCACAGGGCTAAAAGAGTGTCCCAAAACACTTGAGGACACTTCCATGATCGACAGCGGCTTTGAAACCACATCGCTACGAATGACACTGCTTCTGCTCGTGACCTTCCAGGCTCCGGCCGCCGACGTCGACCGCATCATGGATGCTGTGGTGGCGATTGCGCCGCTGGCCATGGGCAAATATGACCGCAATGCCTATCAGTCGGCGCACGGCATCGAACGCTACAGGCCGCTTGACGGTGCGGCCGCCGGTGCCGAAACCGAATTGCGGCGGCGGCCCGGCACGGTCGAGGTTTCCTTCGAACTGCCGGACGATCAGGTGCTGGCCGCCCGCGTCGTCGAGGCGATTTTCCAGGCCCATTCCTACCAGGAACCGGTGATCCGCATTCAACCGATTCTCGCCAGCCGTTCCAAGGGACTGGACGACCGCGCCAATCCGAATCGCTGGTGGAACACGACCGGAGACTGGAAGAAGGTTGCGTCACCGGCGACAGAAACCGCATGATTTCCGTTCACCAGCAGGCTCAGGCGGGTCGCACCAGGCTTGCCGGGCTTGACTTTCCGGGCGCGTTCTTTATGTGTCGCGCCAAGTTTCCCGCGTCCGGGTGTTTCCCCGTGCTCCAGCGGCCAAAACCCCACGAACAAACGGACTGATATCATGGCCAAAGCCGCAAACATCAAGATCAAGCTTCTGTCGACCGCCGACACCGGTTTCTTCTACGTGACCAGCAAGAACAGCCGCACCAAGACCGACAAGCTGTCGTTCCGCAAGTACGACCCGGTCGCCAAGAAGCACGTCGAATTCAAGGAAACCAAGATCAAGTAATCTGGTTTCCCGCTGCAATGCCGAAACGCCGCCCAATGGGCGGCGTTTTTCGTTTGTAGCCAGTTGATTTCGTTGCACGTGAGCAGAGACTGCAGCCAAAAGGATTGACCCTTCGCCAAGGTTGCGGCACCCTTCGCCGTGGGTTGGGTGTCATGAACAAGGCGCCTATGGATGTCGAAGAAGGTGAAAGCTGCAATCATTGCAGCCCTTGTCGCTCTGGTTGCTGGCTTCGCCGTCAGCAACGGGCTGATAAGCCAGCAGACGGCCGATGAGATCAAGGCCAGGACTGACCAGGTTCTGAGTGAGGAAGAGGCCGCACCGCCTGCACCTCAGCCTGACAGTCCCGCCGCGCCTTCCACGGAACCCCCACCGCAGGCTCCGACCCCTCCCGCCGCCGCACCCCCGCAAGGATCACAACAGGGTCAATGAAGGAGCCCCGCCAGTATTGGCTCCTCTCGTGCGATCGTGCCACCTTGAGTGTATCGTTTTAATACAATCGGCGATTGGTAGACTTGCACCACGGATAGGCAGTTAGTTTCAGCGTCAGGCAAAAAGGGGGGAAATGCCTCGCACTGGGAGAAAACGATGTCCGTACAAAAAGGCGACTTTCGAACCAACAGAGCCGACTACGTGATTGCCGCGATGCATGGCGGAGTGACCGCCGACGACAGCGTTCGAGACGAGAACCTGGCAAGGAGAAAGAAGTCCCTGTGGCTGAAGGAGCGGCGATCGGCCAAGTCGGCTGAGAACCCGTTGGACAGTTCGCCGCTGTCCAAAAGAAGCCCTCGCGGTTAGCGGTCTACAATCCTCTTCCGCGATCACACCATATCCGCACACAACCCACTCGCCCATATTGCAGGCGCCGCCGTCGGTGTGACTAACTCCGACGGCGGCCCAATTCGTGGCGAAACGACCTCCGTTCTTTTGAGAAGACGGCGGGACTAAGGTCTTGCGCTGTAGACGCAAAGGTCCGAGTGGTCCTGTTAGGTTCCGGAAATGTCTGTTGGACGTTCCGCTATTTTATCCAATTGAAATGTGCGTTACCTGTATTTCCCGCCCGACATCGGCGCCTCATACGGCTGCCCGCCGCCCGGCTGAGTCCCCCTCAGCCGATGCGATCACCGCTTTTCGGATCGAACAGATGCAATTGGTCTGGTTCGACAACCAACCTCACCTCGTCGCCTGGCTTCACGCCGGCACGGCCCATGGCAAAGACGCAAAGCTGCTGGCTGGCCAGCTTGACGTAGAACTGCGTCGAAAGCCCGAGCGGCTCGACCACCCCCACCTCGCCCTTCAACGCGCCGTCATCCGCCAACTTGATATGCTCGGGCCGCAGACCGACGGTGATGGCGTCACCGTCCGTCAGCGGCAGGCCTTCCGGCAGGCGCAGCGCCTGGCCATCGGTCAGTACAGCCTCCGGGGTACCACCCTTGCGAACAATCGCCGGCAGGAAATTCATGCCGGGGGAACCGATGAAACCGGCGACGAACATGTTGGCCGGCCGATCATAGAGATCGAGCGGTGCGCCGACCTGCTGGATCAACCCGTCATGCATGACGACGATCCGGTCGGCCATGGTCATCGCCTCGATCTGGTCATGCGTGACATAAACCGATGTCGTCTTCAGCTGCTGGTGCAGCGCCTTGATCTCGGCGCGCATATGGACGCGCAGCTTGGCGTCGAGGTTCGACAGCGGCTCGTCGAACAGGAAAACCTTGGGATCGCGCACGATGGCACGCCCCATGGCGACGCGCTGGCGCTGGCCGCCGGACAGTTGCCGCGGCAGGCGCTGCAGGAACGTGTCGAGCCCGAGCCGCCTGGCGGCGCCGTCCACCCTGGCGTCGATCGTCGTTTTCTCCGCCTTCTTCAGGAGCAGGCTGAAACCCATGTTCTTCGACACGTCCATATGCGGATAGAGCGCGTAGGACTGGAAAACCATGGCGATGTCGCGGTCCTTGGGTGCCACGTCATTGACCAGCCGCTCGCCGATGCGGATCTCGCCGCCGGAAGCCTCCTCCAGCCCGGCGATCATGCGCAAGAGCGTGGACTTGCCGCAGCCTGACGGCCCAACCAGGACGACGAACTCGCCATCGGCGATTTCAAGGTCGACCGCGTGCAGGACGCGGACGGCGCCATAGTCCTTGCGGACGTTTTCGAGCGTAACAGAGGCCATCGATCTATCCTTTGACGGCGCCGGCGGTAAGGCCGGTGACGAGATAGCGTTGCAGGAAGGCGAAGAAGATACAGACCGGGATCAGCGCCAGGATGGACGCCGCCATCATTTGTCCCCAGTCGACGGCGAACTTGCCGATGAAGGTGAGCAAGCCGACGGCAAAGGTCTTCTGGTCGTCGCTGGAAATCAGCATCAGCGCGAACAGAAGCTCGCTCCAGGCAGCGGTGAAGACGAAGCCGAGCGTCGCGCCCATGCCGGGCAGCGTCAGCGGCACGATCACCTTGCGCATGGCCTGCGCGCGGGTGCAGCCGTCGATCATCGCGGCCTCTTCCAAATCCTTGGGGATGCCGTCGAAGAACGACTGCATCAGGAAGGTGGCAAAGGCCGTGTTGAAGGCGGTGTAGATGATGATCAGCCCGGTCAGGCTGTTGATCAGGCCGATCTGCCCCATCACGCGGTAGATCGGCGGAATGACCATCACCAGCGGAAAAGTCTGGGTGAGCAGCAACATCAGCGCCAAGGCTGCCTTGCCGCGAAAGGTGAAGCGCGACATGGCATAGCCGGCGAGCGTGGCGATGATCGTCACCAGTGCCGCTGTCGAGACCGAGACGATGACGCTGTTGAGGAAATAGCGCGGGAAATCGGTCGTCTCGAGCACGGTGACGAAGTTCTGCAGCGTCATGTGCGATGGCCAGAAGGTGATGCCTTCGGAATAGAGCAGCCGCTCCGGCGTGACCGAGATCTTCAGCGTCCAGTAGATCGGGAACAGGGCAAAGAGCACGTAGGCCGCGATTGCCGCGTAGAGGCCGATGCCGCCGAAGAAGCGCTGCGAGGCTGTGCGTCCTGCGATCATCAGACGTGCCTCACCAGCGTGCGACGGATGCCGATCAGGGCGATCGCATAGGCGATGAGCAGGATCAGCAACAGCACCGCCACCGCCGAGGCATAGCCCTTGTCCAGCGATTTGAAGGCGCTGACGTAGATGTAGACCGGCACCGTGTTGGTCGAGCCGGCCGGCCCGCCCTCCGTCATCACGAAGATCAGGTCGGCGAAGGTGGCGATCCAGATGGTGCGCAACATCACAGTGATGGCGATGGTCGGCGCCAGGAACGGCAGCGTCACCTTGGTGAAGCGCTGCCAGGGCGAGGCTCCATCGATAGCCGCTGCCTCATGCAGTTCCGATGGAATGGATTTCAGTGCCGCAAGGAGCGTGATGGCGAAGAACGGAATGCCGAACCAGATATTGGCGACGATCGGTCCCCACATGGCGGTTGAGGGATCGGACAGCACATTGGTCGGCTGGGCTTTCAGCCCCAACGCAAACAGCCAGTGCGGCAGCGGGCCGATGATCGGATTGAACAGCCAGGCCCAGGTCAGGCCTGACAGGAAGGACGGCACCGCCCAAGGCAGGAAGACCAGGGCTTGTACTGCCTTGCGGCCGCGAAACGGCTTGTCGAGCAGGAGCGCCAGGCCAAGGCCGAGGAAGAACTGGAAGAAAAGGCTGGCGACGGTCCACCACAACGTGTTGACCAGCGCCTGCCCCAGCACCTGATCCGACAGCATCGCCTGGTACTGCCCGAGCCCGACATATTCGGACTTGAACGCTGAGAACTTGCGGAAGGAGTAGCTGATGCCGATGACCAGCGGCACCAAAAGCACCACGACCAGCAGGATGATCGCCGGGCTGAGATAGAGCCATGGCTCGATGGCGGCGTGGGATAGCCGCTTGCGACGCGGCTTGCCGGCGGATCGTATTTCGGACACGGCATAAGTCATTGGGTGCTAAATCGTCTCCTGGAGGAGCGCCGGAATTGGCGACAAGCGTCCTTCTCCCCGTTCACGGGGAGAAGATGCCGGCAGGCAGATGAGGGGCAGCGCGAACCTATCGAGGCATAGCGCCGCCCCTCATCCGGCCCTATCGGGCCACCTTCTCCCCGTAAACGGGGAGAAGGGAAGAAAAACTACTTCTTGTTCTTCGCCAGCCAGTCCTGCTGTTCCTTGGTCAGGAAGGCAGCCCATTGGTCGGCGACGTCCTTGGCCGTCTTCTGGCCAAGCAGCACTTCCTGAAAATTCTTGATCGCCACCTGGTCGACGAAATTGCCGAGGTTCTCCAGATGCGTCGGCGGGGTGACCATTTCATATTTGGAGCTGTCGCTGAGCTCCGTGAACCAGCCCTTGAACTGCTCCGTCTTGAAATGGGGATCCTGGTCGGCGCCGTTGTGGATCGGGACGACGCCGACTTCCTTGGCCCATTCCAGATTGTCCTTCGGCGACAGAAGCGTCGCCATCAGCTTCCAGGCGTCGTCCTTGTGCTGCGAGTTGGCAAACATCGCCCAGCCGGCATAGCCCAGCGTCGGATAGGATTTGCCGCTCGGTCCGACCGGCAAAGGCGCCACGGCGAAATCGTCCGCGCTCATCTTGTCGGCGATGCCGAGCAGCGCGTCCGGATCCTGGTTGAGCATGGCACAGGTGCCGGAATAGAAGCCGGTGACCGTTTCGTTGAAACCCCAGCTCACCGCATCCTTCGGCGCCAATCCGTCCTTGTACATGTCGGCCAGCATCTGCAGGCCCTTGACCGAGCCTTCTTCGTTGATCGTCGAAGTGCCGTCCTCGTTGAAGTAGCCGCCCTTGCCGGCGGCGATGTTCATGAACATGTGCATGCCGTTGAAGGCGCCCGGCCCGCCGCGCAGGCAGTAGCCGTACTTCCCCGGGAGCGCGGAAATCTTCTTGGAATCGGCGATGAAATCGTCGAGCGTCGCCGGCGGTCCGTCGAGGCCGGCCTCCTTGAACAGCTTCTTGTTCCAGAACAGCGCGTTCACATAGTAGCCGTAGGGGATCATGAACTGGGTGTTGTTGACGGTCGAGCCGAACTGCTTGGCGCGGTCGCCGAGCGTCTTGGCATCATCCCATTTGGCCATATAGGGGCCGAGATCCTCGAGCTGGGCATTGTTGGCATAGAGGCCCATCCAGCGTTCCGGCATTTCGACGATGTCAGGCGTATCGCCGGCCTGCACCATGGTCAGGAATTTCTCGAACGCCTGGCCCCAGGGCAGCGAGATAAGCTCGACCTTGATGCCCGGATTGGCTGTTTCGAATTCGGCGATCTGCTTCTTCAGGAATTCGGTGCGCGGCGGGCTGGTGATGACTTCGACCATTTTCAGGGTCGAGTCGGCCACGGCATTTCCGGCGGAAATCGCCAGCCCCGCAACGGTGGCCAGCATGACGGTCAGTTTTTTCATGTTCAAGACTCCCATTTTGAACCCGCTTGTTATTTTCTGGCTTTTTCGAAGGCCTGGGCGACGTCAGCCCACAGGTCTTCGACACTCTCCAATCCGACATTGAAGCGGATGGTTCGGGGGCTGACGCCGAAGCGCGCCATCGAATTCAGGCCCGGCGTCTGCTCCAGCGACGCCTTGGCCGGTACGACCAGGCTTTCATGCCCGCCCCAGCTGACGCCGATGCGGAAATATTTCAGCGCGTCGACGAAGACGGGAATGTCGATATCGTCCGTCACCTCGAAGGAGAACAGACCGGCATAGCCGGCCAGCGTCGCCTTGCCCGGGTGGTTCGAATAGATGGGGTGGTTGACCCGCTCGACACTGGCATGCGCCTTCAGCCGTTCGGCGATGGTCAGGCCGCTCTTCATGTGGTGCGGCAGGCGCAGCGGCAGCGTGCGCAGGCCGCGCAGCAACAGCCACGCCTCGAACGGTGACAGCTTGCCGCCGAGATAGGAATAGGTCTGCTCGTTGATGTGCTTGATATGAGCGGCCGAACCCGCCACGACGCCCGCGACGGTGTCGCTGTGGCCGCCAAGGTATTTCGAGGCCGAATGCAGAACCAGGTCGACACCATGCGTGATCGGCTTCTGGAAGACCGGCGTCGCCCAGGAATTGTCGATCGTGGTGACGATGCCCTGTTCCTTGGCCAACCGTGTCAGATGCGCGATGTCCTGCAACTCGAACATCATCGAGGTCGGGCTTTCCAGATAAAGCAGCTTGGCGCCGGGAAGTGCCGCCGCGACCGCATCCGGGTCGGAGCCGTCGACATAGTCGACCTTGATGTTGAGGCGCGGCAACAGCCGCTCGAACAGCCGATAGGCATCGCCATAGCAATTGCGCACCGCCACGATGCGCTCGCCTGCCCCAACGAACGCAAGCACCGTGGCGCTGATCGCCGCCATGCCACTGGAAAAGCCGCGCGCTGCTTCTGCGCCTTCGAGCGCGGCGACACGTGCCTCGAACTCCATCACCGTGGGATTGTCGCCACGCGAATAGATCGGCTGCTTTCGTTTGCCGGCAAAAGTATTGGCCATCTCGGCATAGCTGGCGAAGGTGAACAGCGAGGTCTGGTAGATCGGCGGCACCACCGCACCGCCGGGGAACGGTTCGTCATGCGCCAAGAGTGTCGCCGCCTCGGCGAGATAGTCGTGATCGAAACCGGATGGATGCTCGTTCATGTCTGGCTCGAAAGTTTGAGTTTGGCCGCACCGCGCTTGAGATCGTCCTCGACGGTGGCGATCAGCTTGAGCGCTTCGGCGCGGGCGCCCTGTGGGTCGCGCGCGGCAATGCATTCGTAGATGGCGCGGTGATAGGGAAAGCTGGCGTGGCCGAAATCACGAACGCCGAGCGGATGCTCCCAGAAGCGGTGGAACAATTCGTACATGGCGGCGATGATCTGCTCGAACAGCGGATTACCCGAAGCCCGGTAGATCGCCTGGTGGAACTCCCAATCCTCTTCCGACGACATGCCGTCGCGCGTGCGGAACGCCTGCTCCATGATGTCGAGCTTGCGTGCGATTTCGGCGATGTCGGCCTGGCTGGCGCGTTCGGCGCAAAGGGCTGCGGCTTCCGCCTCCAGCGCGCGGCGGATCTCCATTGTCTGCATCAGACTGGTGAAATCATTGCCGCCCGCCAGCGTCAGCGGCATGTGCAGCATATCGTGTGAAACAGCCGCCTTGAGATAGGTGCCGCTGCCCTGCCGGCGCTCGACGAGGCCGAGCCCTTCCCAGCGTGTCAGTGCCTCGCGCACGGTGTTGCGGCTGACCTTCAGCCGCTCGGCCAGAATGCGTTCGGTTGGAAGCCGCTCGCCCGGCTGCAAGGCCTCGGCGCGAACAAAGCCCACCAACGCCTTCAGCACGGCGTCGTCGCGCGCCGTGGTCTGAATGGGTGGCAGGCTGTTCTGGTCCACATTTCCTCCAAATGGTCCAATGGTCCAACCAATTTCTGCACAGAAGGAAGCTCCTGTCAACCAACTGTCAGGAGCACTGTCGGAGGGAGGAGCGCAATACTCTCAAGGCGATCGCGCGGTCGCACTTCGATCGTGTCTGCTAACCTGCGGTGGCAGGCGGCCCGAACCAGGTGGTCAGCGCGTCCACCAGGCCCTGTTGGGTTCCCGCCCCGGCCCAAGCCACATAACCATCGGGCCGGATCAAGACCGCGTCGGGCGAAACGACCGTCCCGAGAGCCGGGAGGTCCCAGATACCGGCGTAACCGGCGTCGATCTGCCGGACCCGATCAGCCCAGGGCGCGATGTCCAGCCTGCCGGGCTCACCGAGGCTGAGCAGCACGGGCCGCGCGTCGTGCAGCAAGGTGAAGACCCGCAACAGTCCGCCGGCGGTGGCCAGATCAAGATCGGGTATTCGCCGCCCAAGCAGTGGATGCCCCTCGCCAAGGTCGTAATGAACACCCAGACCAGACATCTCCGCAGCGATTTTCTTGCGAGCTTCATCCATGCCGAGCAACTCGGCAACGGTATCGGCCAAGGCCTTGCTGCGGTCATCCGTGCGGCGAAGCGCAACCTGCGCCATCGTGTTGCGCAACACGCGGGCGGCGACCGGATGGCGCTCGGCGTGATAGCTTTCGAGCAGGCTTTGCGGCGATGTCCCCTTGATGATTTGGGCCAGCTTCCATCCAAGGTTCACCGCATCCTGCACGCCGATGTTGAGGCCCTGTCCGCCCATCGGCGGATGGATGTGCGCGGCATCACCCGCCAGCAGCACGCGCCTGTCGCGATATGCGGTGGCCTGGCGCGTCATGTCGGTGAAGCGGGAGAGCCAGGTCGGGCTGTGGACCCCGAAGTCGGTGCCGTAGACGGCAGTCAGCGCCTCGCTGAGCTCGCGCAGGGTCGGTTCGCCGCGCGCCTCCAGGCGGGGCTCCGTCAGCACGACGCCAACCTTCTTGCCGCCCTCGATCTTACCCAGAGCATGAATTCCGGAGGCGTTGCTGCGGAAGCCCCATGCCGGTTCTTCCGACATTTCGACCTCGGCAATCATCCAGCTCATCGTCGGATCCCATCCGGCGAACTCGATACCGGTCGCCTTGCGAATGGTGCTGCGGCCTCCGTCACAGCCGACCAGATATGCGGCCCTCAGGCGGTGACCGGTGGACAGTTCGACGTCGACGCCGCTGTCGTCCTGGGTAAACCTCGTAACCTCGTGTCCGCGATAGATCGGTACCTTCAACTCGCCGACCCAGTCGGCCAGGATGCGCTCGATGTGGTTTTGCCGCAGCGCCAGCAGATAATTGTGCCGGGTTGGGAAGTCGCTGATGTCCAGGCGGATCATGTGAAAACCCACGGCCGGGCTCACTTGGCCCTCCGAGAGGAACCGATCCGCAATTCCGCGCTGGTCGAGCACCTCAAGGGTTCGCGCATGCAGGCCGCCTGCGCGCAATCCTGCCAATTTCTGATCCGGTCGCCTTTCGACAATGGCAACGTCCACGCCTGCCAGCGCCAGTTCGCCAGCCAGCATCAATCCCGTCGGACCACCCCCGGCGATCACAACCGCATGATCTGAAATCATTATCATAACTCCCGTTTTCCGCACCCTGGCTTGGGTCGCGGTTTTACGGGAGGAGCCGGGTCTTGCTGCAAGCCCCTTGTGCGCCATATGTATGAAATGGAAGGGGTGCTCTTCCCCTCGTCGTTGGCTGCCCTCACAGCGAAACTGTGTAGGAACGACTACCCCGATTTCACATGCAAAAACGCAGATTCCTCCGTGCTTTGGCACGGAGTTCTGATGTTCTTTTGGAGAGAAGGGGGCCGGTCGGCGTTTGGCAGCGGTACGAGGAGGCCACTATGTGCCAGCGCCGGCCGGCCGACCCCACGGACCCAGGAGATGCGGCGGACCTGAGCATCATGGGGTATTCCCAGGATCGGAGCCGGTTTTGCATCCTCGTGCCGGCTTCGTCTTGGCCTGCACAGTTGCGCAAGAGCTTATGAAAATCAACAGTTTCTTAACCAAGGCTCGCGAATCGCTTGGATTAAGGTAAACGGGTAACCCTGTCGGGTTGACAGGATAATCGGGGTTGGATCGCTACGCCGCCTTGGCGACGACGCGATTTCGGCCGCCGCTTTTGGCTTCGTAGAGCGCGAGATCGGCACGCTTCATCAGCGCCGCCACCGTGTCCACGCCCTTCAGCACCGACGACACGCCGACGCTGACCGTGACTTCGATCGCCTTGCCGTCCTGCCCGATGGCGAAAGCCGCCTGGGCGATTTCGGCGCGAATGCGTTCGGCTACCTTCTCGGCCACCGCGCCCTCGGTGTCCGGCATCACCACGACGAACTCCTCCCCGCCAAAGCGGCAGGCAAGGTCGATACCCCTGACATTCTTGCGCAGCCGTCGTGCGAATTCCCGCAGAACCTCGTCGCCGCCGTCATGACCGTGCGCATCGTTGATCGCCTTGAAGCGGTCGAGGTCGGTGATCATCACCGACAGCGGCCGGCGCCGCGCCACGGCTCGATCGAACAGCGTCTGCAGGTGGCTATCCAGATAGCGGCGGTTGTGCAGCCCGGTCAGTCCATCGGTCACCGCCATTTCGATGGTCTGGGTGACGCTGGCGCGCAGCTGGTCGTTGTAACGCTTGCGGCGCACCTGGGTGCGCAGCCGCGCCGTCAATTCCTGCTGGTCGATCGGCCGCATCAGATAATCATTGATGCCGAGTTCGAGGCCGCGGATGATGCGTTCCTCCTCGCCCTCCTCCGCCAACAGGATGATCGGCACGGAACGGGTGCGATCGAGCGAGCGCAACTGCGAACAGAGCCTCAGCGGATCGAAATCGGCGAACGCGGTCGAGATCATCACGCATTCATAGGACGTCTCGGCGGCCTGGAAGAAACCGGCATGCGGATCATGTGTGACGTCGAGATCGGCCCGGTCGCGCAGCATCTTCTGGATGCGCTCGACGGATGATTTGCGTTCGTCGATCAAAAGCACCTTGGGCGTCGTGTCCTCGGATGCGAAATTGCGGCTGAGCAACTCCTCGATGCCGATGTTGCGCGTCGTCGAGGCGCGCAGCCGCAACTCGTCGGTCAGCGACTTCAGGCGAACCAGGCTCTTGACGCGCGTCATAAGCTGCAGGTCGTTGACCGGCTTGGTCAGGAAGTCGTCGGCACCGGCCTCGAGCCCGCGGACGCGGTCGGAGACCTGATCGAGCGCGGTGATCATCACCACCGGAATGTGCGATGTCGCCGGATCGCTCTTCAGCCGCCGACAGACCTCGAAGCCGTCCATGTCCGGCATCATCACGTCGAGCAGCACGACATCGACCTTGCCGTTCTCACAGGTCTCGATCGCATCCGGCCCGTTGGTGGCGGTCAGCACTTCGAAATATTCGGCCAGCAGCCGCACTTCCAGCAGCCGCACATTGGCAGGGATATCGTCGACGACGAGGATCCGCGCAGTCATTTCACAAGGCTCCGGCTCGGCTGAAGGGGCACATCACGCATCGCCCAGATAGGATTTGATGGTTTCGATGAAACGCGGCACCGAGATCGGCTTAGAAATATAAGCCTCGCAGCCGCCCTGGCGGATACGTTCCTCGTCGCCCTTCATGGCGAAGGCGGTCACCGCAATGACCGGGATGACGTGCAGTTCGTCGTCTTCCTTCAGCCATTTGGTCACTTCAAGCCCCGACACTTCAGGCAATTGGATATCCATCAGGATCAGATCCGGCCGGTGCTGGCGCGCCAAATCGAGCGCTTCCAGACCGTTTCGGGTGCGCACGGTCTCGTAACCGCTTGCCTCGATGAGGTCCCGAAAGAGCTTCATATTGAGCTCATTGTCTTCGACGATCATAACCTTCTTCGGCATCGATTTCCCGTCCCGGCTGCCCTTCCGCTTCGAAGGCAACCGTCATGCGCCCATGTCTGAACGCATCAAACCCTGCTTCACTTTACGGCAATATGATTGACGAAACGGAAATCCGCGGCTGGAAAACAGCGCGAATTCCACCTCGTCCCCTGCGCGTCCAAAGGGCGCGCCACGCTCTAATGGCTTGCCGCAAGCAACTCTTGCCATTACTGCGGGAGAGACTCATTCCACACACCGAAGGTAGTGATGGCAAACGCAGCGTCAATGCGCGAAGAAGCGGAATCGATTGCCGTGAAGGCCCTGGGCTTCGTCGCCTCCGATCCGGAGCTTCTGCCGCGCTTTCTGGCAATCACCGGCATAGAGGTCCATTCGATCCGCAAAGCCGCCAGCGAGCCGGGTTTTCTGGCCGGTGTCCTGCAGTTCATCCTCGCCCACGAGCCGACTCTGATGCGCTTTGCCGAGGAAACCGGCACCCCGCCGGCGGCTGTCGGCAAAGCCTTGCGGTCGCTGCCGCTGGGCGACGACAACCACGAGCATTCCATATGAGCGATGATCCGGAAACCGCGCGCCAGATCGAAGAACTGGCAGCCGACGACCGACCCTTGCTTGTCCTCGATGTCGACGATGTCGTGCTCGAATTCATCCGACCGTTTCCGAATTTCCTCAAGGCGCGCGGCTATGGCCTGACGCTGGCCTCCTTCCGGCTGACCGGCAACATCGCAGAGACCGCCAGCGGCCGCCTGATCGAACAGCCCGAAGTCACGGCACTGCTGGCCGATTTCTTTGACGCGCAAGCCGATTGGCAAAACATTACTGACGGCGCGTCAGAAGCCCTGGCAGGGCTTGGCGATCGCGCGGAAATCATCTTGCTGACGGCCATGCCGCACAAACACCGTGCCGTGCGTCGCGTCCATCTCGACGCGCTTGGGCTGAGCTACCCGCTTCTGACCACTGAAATGGCCAAAGGACCGGCAGTGGCCAAGCTTCGCGGCAAGGCCGGCCGACCGGTGGTCTTCGTCGACGACCAGCCGCACAATCTGGCCTCGGTACGGGAATCGGTCGCCGACGCAGAACTGTTCCACCTGATGGCCGACAATTCGCTGCGCGCATTCCTGCCGCCGGTGACGGACGATGTGGTCGTCGTCCAGGACTGGCACGAGGCAGCGCCCAACATCGCAAGCGCGCTGGGGCTCTGAACTCCAGCTTCAGGGGTTCAGTTCGCCCCTGCGCCGCCGCTGTCGTCTCCGCTGTCATCGGCGCCGTCACCATCATCCACGCTGTCGTCCACGGCCGGATCGGCAGGCTTCAGCATGACGCCATTGACGGTGACCGAGCCATCGGCCTTGGCATTGACGATCCATTCCAGCCGGCCATCGGGCAGCGTCTTGCCAAAGCCCTTCGCCATGAGAGCGACTGGAACGTATTGGCCAACCTCCGGTTCCGACTTTGCCGCTTCCTGCAGGCCTTCGACAAGCTTGTCGAAGCCGGCGACATCGACGGTTACGCTTCCTTCGGGCTTTTCGCCTGGGAATGTCATCTCGCCTTCCAGCGCGATCTCCGTGTCCTTGTTCTTCACGGTGCTGTGGCCAAGCACGACCTTCGGCATCTTGGCCATGAAGTCGACTTTAAGCTGCTCGCCGAATTCGGCCGACAGCGGCGGATTCTTATTGAGATCAAAGGCTTCGATCGCCTTCTTCGCCATGCTGTCGAGATCGATATTGGCGCCGCCAAAGTTCAAATCGACATCGGTGGGCAACAACCCCACGCTCCAGCTCGGCAGAAGCTGGGTCGGCACGGTCAGCCCCGATGCCTTGATGCCGTACGTGATCGTGCCGTTCTGGGCCACGCCATCGGTGCCGAACACGGTGCTGAGCTGGGTGGCGCCGAAATTGCCGACCGGGCTTTCCACCGCGAAATCCTTAAAACCGTAGGTCCCGTCGATACGCTGCCAAAGCGGCAAGGCGGCGAGCAGAAGCGATTTGAGCTGCGCCTGGTTGGCCTTCAGCGTCGCCTCGTCCTCGTTGCCCACCGCAAATGCCAGGAGATCGAGCAATGGCTTGGTCCGCACGCCCTTGCCGCTGGCTTCGACCGACAGTTCCGGCGACCTGACGGTGACCGGGAATTTCAACCCGCTCTCCGGATCGTCGAAATTGATCGCTTCGACAAAGCTCGACACCTTTTGCGAGGTTGTGAAATCGACGCCCCCGGTCGCCGACTTGGTCGCGGCAACGGTCGCGATGCCGGCGCCCGTGCTGGCTTCCATGTGCTGCTTGGCATCCTTCGATGCCATCGTCATGCCGGCCATCGAGCTGGTGCCGCTGGTGAAGGCCGCCAGATTTGGATCGTAGACGCCCGAGCCCTTGCCGTCCTTGATCGAAAACTGAGTGCTTTGCAGCCCCTCGGGTCCGTTGAACTCGAAGGAGGCGGTTTGGGAGAAATCCATGGAGACATCCCAGGACCCGTCGCTGCGCGGCTTGACCATCAGGGCATAGGGCGCGAAGTCGAACTTCAGCAGTTTCTGGTCCGGAAACGATGCCGCAAGTGCCTTGAAATCGAACAGGATCCTGTAGGCGCCACCTTCAAGCGAAACCTTCAAAATGCCTTTGTCGATGGCCTGCTTGCCGACATAGCGGGACAAGTCGTCGGATAATTGCTTCGCACCCTGACTATCGACGGTCTGACCGAACGCAGGCGCGCTCAACGCAAGGAGGAAAACGAATGGCAGGGCACGGTTCACGCGAATTCTCCGTTTGACCTAATGCATGTCGCCCAAAAGTGGTCCCCGTTTGGGAGAACGACATGCATAAACAAAACCCCAAAGCGCATGCGCTTTAGAAGGGACGTCCGTCTGGTATGAAATTACTGCTGCAACCGCAAGGTGAGATCACCAAGCCACGAGCGGACCTCATCAAAGCACCAGCCGCATCAGCGGGCGGCCCGCCTTGCGTTCCACCAGCCGCTCGAAACCCGCCTTCTCGAAGACCCGTGACGAGCCGACGAACAGGCCGATCGAGCGCGAATCGCGAGATAGATCCATCGGGCACGCCTCGAGCAGCCGGGCTCCATTCTGGCGTGCGAAATTTATGCCGCCTTCGACGAGGCGATGCGTGATGCCCCTGCCGCGGGCCTTGACGCGGATGAAGAAGCAGGAGATCGCCCAGACGCCCGGATCCGTTCCGTCGGCAGGATCGACCGGTGCCGAGCCCCTGCCCTGATTGTTCCATTCGGGCACGTCGGCGCGCGGTCCGATCTGCATCCAGCCGACCGCCTGACCGTCCTCGAATGCCAGCAGTCCGGGCGGCGGGCCGGCCTCGATACGCGCCTTGATGTGGTCCTTGTTGCGTTCCCGGCTGCTCTCGCGCCGCACCGCCGGCGCCAGCCGGAAATGCGTGCACCAACAGCCGTAGCAGGCGCCTTGCTTGCCGAAGAGGTCCTCGAATTCAGCCCAAAGCTCGGGTGCAAGTGGCGCTATGGTCGTGCTCATGCGTTCTCCCCAGGCCAGCCTTGTCGCTGGCCTTGCACTGTCGTACCATTGCATCTGTTCTCTTTATGTTCGCAGCGATGGCGGCCCCTGTCAACAATCCCGATCACGGTTTTTGCCGCGACTGCCTGACGTTTCAGCGCAGCCAGGCGCGCCGCTGCGAGCGCTGCGGCAGCCCGCGGCTTGCGCGCCATCCAGAGCTTTACCGGCTGCATCTGGCCCATATCGATTGCGACGCCTTCTATGCGGCGATCGAAAAGCGCGACAATCCGGCGCTCAAGGACAAGCCGCTGATCATCGGCGGCGGCAAGCGCGGCGTCGTCTCCACCGCATGCTATATCGCCCGCATCCAAGGCGTGCGCTCGGCCATGCCGATGTTCAAGGCGCTCGAAGCCTGCCCGGAGGCGGTGGTCATCAGCCCCAACATGGAAAAATACGTGCGCGTCGGCCGCGAAGTGCGCGCCATGATGCAAGCGCTGACACCGCTGGTCGAGCCGCTGTCGATCGACGAGGCGTTTCTCGACCTCGCCGGCACCGAACGGCTGCACGGCCTGCCGCCCGCTGTGGTGCTGGCGCGCTTCGCGCAGGCCGTCGAGAAGGAGATCGGCATCACCGTTTCGGCCGGCCTGTCCTATTGCAAGTTCCTCGCCAAGATTGCGTCTGACTTTCGCAAGCCGCGCGGTTTCTCGGTCATCGGCGAGGCCGAGGCAGTCGGCTTCCTCTCGGCGCAGCCGGTGACCATGATCTGGGGTGTCGGAAAGGCATTCAACGCCACGCTGGAGCGTGACGGCATCCGCACCATCGGCCAGTTGCAGCAGATGGATCGCGGCGACCTGATGCGCCGCTACGGCACGATGGGCGACCGGCTCTACCACCTTTCGCGCGGCGAGGACGTCCGCCGCGTCGATCCCGACCAGGATGCCAAGAGCGTATCGGCCGAAACCACCTTCGACACCGATATCGCGTCGCTGGAGGAACTGGTCGCGGTTCTCAGGGGCCTTTCGGAAAAGGTCTCGGCACGGCTGAAAAAGTCAGGCATTGCCGGGCGCACCGTGGTCTTGAAGCTGAAGACCCAGGATTTCAAGCTGCGCACGCGCAATCGCCAGCTCGGCGATCCGACCCGGCTCGCCGACCGCATCTTTCAGACCGGGGTGGAGCTTCTGCGCAAGGAAACCGACGGCACGAAGTATCGGCTGCTCGGCATCGGTGTCAGCGACCTCTCGGACGACGACAAGGCCGACCCGCCCGATCTGGTCGACATCCAATCGCGCAAGCGCGCCATGGCCGAAGGCGCCATCGACGCCCTGCGCGACAAGTTCGGCCGCAAGGCGGTGGAAACCGGCTACACATTCGGCAAGGGCCGCCACACCCATCCGCCGGAGCCGCTCGAGGATTAGGTGCGCTGCAGATCAATCCTGCTCGTCACCACGCTCTTGCCGGTTTTCGGGTCGGTGTCGATGACGGTCAGCCGCATGCCGTTCTCGCCGCGTTTCTCGACCTTCATCTGCGCCCTTCGGTCGCCATTGACCTCCTTGGCCCAGCGAATGCCCAGGTTGATCGCGTTGCCCGAACGGCTGCCGTTAAGCTGCGCCGGTCCCGTGCGAGAGCCGACATAGGTGCCGCTGTATTTGGCACCGCTGGCCTTCAGGTCCGCGCTGATGGCGCGCGTGACCACGACAAGTCCCCGGCAATTGCCGTCGAGCGACAGGGAGGTCGATGTCGCGTTCGAGCTGAACGTGCAGGACACGTTCACGGTCGGCGCATCGGTGGTGACCTTGACGATACCCTTGCCGGCGAAATTGCCCTTGAACGCCTGGAGAAATTGGGCCTCGTCGGCATGTGCCGCGCCTGCCGCAACCAATAAGCCGCCGGCAAGCGCGAATTGCGCGAAGGATCTCATTGAAGCTCTCCTTGTCGATCTTGAAAAAGGCGGGACGGTCCGCGAGCACGGCTGACCACCGGAACTCAACGCCACTTGCCGTTTCAGGTTCCGCCCGCCACACGACTGTTTTACAACATCCAGCCAGTCGCGACTGGCCCAGAAGAATGCCTTGTGTAGCGATTGCGGCAGAAGCCCTCGCCTGCGACATAGCGCGAATGGCACCCACCCCCTCGATCCCCAAGGCCGCGTTTTGGATGGCACTGTCGATCGCTTCCTTCCTTGGGATGACGGTCGCCGGCCGAGCCACGACAGCGGAGCTCAACGTCTTCCAGGTGCTTGAGTTGCGCTCTGTGATCGGCTTCTTCATCCTTCTGCCGCTGGTGATGATGAGTGGCGGTTTTCGAGCCATGCGCACGCAGCGCCCCATTGCCCATATCGCCCGCAACGTCATCCATTACACGGGCCAGGCGGCCTGGCTCTACGCCCTCACTTTGATCCCGCTGGCGGTGCTGATCTCGATCGAATTCACAACGCCGATCTGGACAGCTATCCTGGCGGTGATTTTTCTGGGCGAAAGGCTGAACCGGCCCAAGCTGGCAGCGATCGGGCTGGGGCTGATCGGCGTGGTGATCATCGTGCGCCCCGGTGTCGGCTCGGTCGACCTTGGACATCTCGTCGTGCTGGGTGCCGCGGCCTGCTTCGGCATCTCGGTGGTCACGATCAAATCGCTGACCCGGACTGACAGCGTCGTGCGCATCATCTGCTGGATGCTGATTATCCAGTCGATGGTCGGTCTCATCCCGGCGCTCTATACGTGGCGCAATCCGCCACTGGAGCTATGGCCGTGGATCGTGCTGATCGCTTTCACCGGGATGTCGTCGCATTTCTGTATGGCCCGCGCGCTTGGCTATGCCGATGCGACCATCGTCTCGCCGATGGATTTTCTGCGCGTGCCGTTATCGGCGCTGATTGGCTGGCTGCTCTATAGCGAGCAGATCGATGCCTTCACCGCCGGCGGCGCGCTGCTGATCCTGATGGGCAATCTGCTCAATCTTCAGCGCAGGGCGATAAAGCCGGCCGAAGTGGCGGCGTCGTAGTCCCGCCGGCCGTCAGTTCCCTTCGTCGGGTATGTTGAGGAGATGGCCGCAGGCCTTGCAATGCACGGCGTCCGGCTCGTGCCGCCGCAAGCCGCACTGCGGACAGGGAAACAACACCTTGGCTGGCCGGAAGATCGCCTGCGCCAGTCTGACAAACAGCGATATGCCGATGATCATGGTGACGATTGCCGTCAGCTTGCCGGCCATGCCCGGCAGCACGATGTCGCCGAAGCCGGTCGTCGTCACCGTGGCGACGGTGAAATAAAGCGCGTCGATATAGTTTTCCAGGCCGGCGCCAGTGCGGAAGAAGAACGTGTAGACGAAGCCGGTGATGACGAACAGGAAGGTCAAAAGATTGATGACCGCGTGGCTGGCCTCTCGCCACGGCCGCAGGCCGCGCATCTCGAAATGGCGCCAGAGCGAACCGCTGCGCGACAGCGACCACAGCCGCAGAATGCGCAGGAAGGCGAGATTGGCAAACGCCGTCGGCATCAGCAGCGTCAAAAGGATGAAGACATCGACCCACGACGTCGGCTGCTTCATCAGCCGCAGCATGTTTTTGGAGGCAAGCAGCCGGGCGACCAGATCCGCGGCGACAAGCGCGGCCGCCGAATAGTCGAGCCAGAGGAAGGACGGCTTGTCCTGAAGAACCGGCGTCGCGATGAAGAAGGCGATGATGGCGAGGTCGATGACTACGGCCACCAGTTGGAACCGGAAAGCGGCCGGCGTGCGCCCATGATAGAGCCTGCGCAGCCGGTCACGCAGCCGCGCCAAGGCTGAAACCGCCTGCGACCCGTTCCTCTGCGCCGGCTTCATGCTGACTGCACTGGCGTTCGCGGCAGCGACCGCCCGGCTGACCGCCGCGCGCGAGAAAGAGCGGGGGTCACACCAACTCCACTTCGACCACGCCCGGCACCGCGCGCATCGCCGAGGCGATCTGTGGCGAAATCCGGTAGCGGTTCGGCAGCTCGATTTCGATTTCCCCCTCGCCCTCTTCCTTGATCAGCACGAAGCTGACCTGGCCTTCGCCCCTGACGGTCAGTTGGCCGGCCAGCGTGTTGATCGGCGAGGCGTTGCGCACGAAGATGCGAAGTGCCTTCTGGATACGGCTTGCCTCGTCCTCCAGCGACTGCACTGAGTTGATGCGCAGATTGACGCCTTCCGGCCTGTCCTCGGCGGCAACGGTGATGACCACGGAGCGGCCGGCCTCGAGCAGATCGCGATATTGCGCCAGTCCTTCGGAAAACAGCACGGCTTCGTACTGGCCGGATGTGTCGGAAAAGGCGATAACGCCCATCTTGTTGCCGGTGCGCGTCTTGCGCTCCTGCTTGGACGTCACCGTACCGGCCAGACGGCCGGCGGCGGCACCGCGTTTGACGGCCGCCGAAAACTCGGCCCACGTCTGAACCCGCATCTTCTGCAGGGCTGCCTTGTACTCGTCGAGCGGGTGCGCCGAGAGATAGAAGCCGACCACCTGGAATTCACGGTGCAGCCGGTCGGCGGCGAGCCATGGCTCCGTCGCCGGCAGATTGAGTGCCTGCGACTGGGCGCCGAGCGAAGCGCCGAAGATGTCGTGCTGGCCGGAAACCGCGTTCTGCTGCGCCAGCGACGCCAGTCCCATCATGCGTTCCACGCCCGCCGTCATCGATGCGCGGTCGTGGCCGAAGCAATCGAGCGCGCCGGCCATGATCAGGCTTTCGAAGACGCGCTTGCCGACGATCTTGGGATCGACCCGCTCGCAGAAATCGGCGAGGTTCTTGAACGGCTTTTCGCCACGCTGGGCAACGATGTGCTCGACCGCCGCATCGCCGACGCCCTTGAGCGCTGCCAGCGAATAGTAGATGCGGTTCTCACCGACCTCGAAGGGGCGAAAGCTCGATGTCACCGAAGGTGCCAGAACCTCGATGCCAAGGCGCAGCGCGTCCTGGCGGAAATCGGCCAGCTTGTCGGTGTTGCCCATGTCGAGCGTCATCGACGCCGCCAGGAACTCGACCGGATAATGCGCCTTGAGATAGGCGGTCTGGTACGAAACCACCGCATAGGCGGCGGCGTGCGATTTGTTGAAACCATAGTCGGCGAACTTGGCCAGCAGGTCGAAAATGAAGTCGGCTTGCGGCTTGCCGACGCCACGCTCGACCGCGCCGGAGACGAAGCGCTCGCGCTGCTTGTCCATCTCGGCGCGAATCTTCTTGCCCATGGCGCGGCGCAGCAGATCGGCTTCGCCGAGCGAGTAGCCGGACAGCTCCTGCGCGATCTGCATCACCTGTTCCTGGTAGACGATGACGCCTTGCGTCTCCTTCACCAGATGGTCGATCTTGGGATGGATCGACGCCATCTCCTCCTCGCCATGCTTTCTGGCGTTGTAGGTCGGAATGTTCTCCATCGGACCGGGGCGGTAGAGCGCAACCAGCGCGATGATGTCCTCGATGCAGTCGGGCCGCATGCCGATCAGCGCCTTGCGCATGCCGGCGCTTTCCACCTGGAACACGCCGACCACTTCGCCGCGCGACAGCATGGCGTAGGTCTCGGGATCGTCGAGCGGGATCGTTGCCAGGTCGATCTCGATGCCGCGCCGGCGGATCAGCTTCACAGCCGTTTCCAGCACCGTCAGCGTCTTCAGGCCGAGGAAGTCGAACTTCACCAGCCCGGCCTGCTCAACATATTTCATGTTGAACTGGGTGACGGGCATGTCCGAGCGCGGATCGCGGTACATCGGCACCAGTTCCGACAACGGCCGGTCGCCGATGACGATGCCGGCGGCATGGGTCGAGGCGTGGCGGTAAAGGCCCTCCAGCTTCTGCGCCATGTCGAGCAGCGTCTGGACGATCGGCTCCCTCTCGGCCTCTTCGGCAAAGCGCGGCTCGTTGGCGATGGCGTCGGCGAGCTTGACCGGGTTGGCCGGATTCTGCGGCACCATTTTGGAGAGCTTGTCGACCTGGCCATAGGGCATTTGCAGGACGCGGCCGACGTCGCGCAGCACGGCGCGCGCCTGCAGCGTACCGAAGGTGATGATCTGGCCGACCTGGTCGCGGCCGTATTTCTGCTGGACGTAGCGGATGACCTCCTCGCGCCGATCCTGGCAGAAGTCGATGTCGAAGTCGGGCATCGACACGCGGTCGGGATTGAGGAATCGCTCGAAAAGCAGCGAGAAGCGCAGCGGATCGATGTCGGTGATGGTCGTCGAATAGGCGACCAGCGAGCCTGCGCCCGAACCGCGGCCCGGCCCGACCGGAATGCCCTGCGCCTTGGCCCATTTGATGAAGTCGGCAACGATCAGGAAGTAGCCGGGAAACTTCATCTTGGTGATGATGCCAAGCTCGAAATTCAACCGCTCGCGGTATTGCTCGACGGTGTAGCCCGCAGTCGGGCCATGCATGGCGAGGCGCGCGTCGAGCCCCTCATGCGCCTGGCGGGCCAGTTCGTCGGCTTCCGCCTGCACGGCGGCGTCATTGTCAGCGACATCGCCGCCGGTGAAGCGCGGCAGGATCGGATTGCGGTTTTTGGGATAATAGGAGCAGCGCAGCGCGATCTCGACAGTGTTGTCGATCGCTTCTGGCAGATCGGCAAAGAGCCTGGCCATATCGGCCTGGCTGCGCAGGAAATTGTCCGGCGACAGCCGGCGACGATTGTCGGCGGCGACGACCGATCCTTCGGCGATGGCGATCAGCGCGTCATGTGCGTCATAGTCGTCACGAGAGGAAAAGAACGCCTCGTTGGTGGCGACCAGGGGCAGTTCATGGGCGTAGGCCAGATCGATCGAGGACTTTTCAATCACGCGATCATAACCGGAAACCCGGTCCAACTCGACATAGAGCCGGTCGCCGAACATTGCCTTGAGGGTTAAAAGCCGGGCTTCGGCCAGATCGCGGCGATCTTCCTTGAGCGCGGTGCCGATCGGTCCGCGCGGCCCACCGCTGAGGCAGATCAATCCGTCACAAAAGCCTTCCATCATTTCCGTGGTCAGGTGCACGGCTTCGCCTGGCGGCGTTTCGAGGTAGACGCGGCTGACCAGCCTGACCAGGTTGGAATAGCCGGCTTCGGTCGCGGCGAGCAGGACGACCGGCCGCATATCCGGGCCCTGGCGCCTGCGGTCGCGCTGGCCATCGCTGTTTTCGCCGGAAAAGGCGAGCGCGGTCTGGCAGCCGATAATCGGCTGGATGCCGTCCTTCACCGCCTTCTGCGCGAATTCCAGTGCGCCGAACAGATTGTTGGTGTCGGTGACGGCGATGGCCGGGGCTTCGTCCTTGACGGCGTGAGCCACCACCTTGCCGATCTGCAAGGCGCCTTCCAGCAGGGAATAGGCCGAATGCACCCGCAAATGGACGAAGGGCCGCGCCGGCGCCTCCGGCCGCGCCGCAGCAATCGCTGCTTCGCGCTTCAAGGGATCGCGGGGAAGTTTTTCGTCGGCCATGGTGCTGTGTGAAGGTCCTTGAGTCGATGGAGATGTATTGTCCGGGACCGCGCGATGCCAGTCCAGCACAAACCACTGCTGATCACAGGCTGCCTGCCCCGCCAGGCCTTACGCAAACTCCATGATCACCGCGTCGACAGCCAGGCTGTCACCCGGTTTGGCGTTGAGCTTGGAGACGACAAGGTCACGTTCGGCACGCAGCACGTTTTCCATCTTCATCGCTTCGACCACCGCCAAGGTCTCGCCGGCCTTGACCTCCTGGCCTTCGGCAACGGCAATCGACACGACAAGGCCGGGCATCGGGCAAAGCAGCAGGTTCGACGTGTCCGGCGCCACCTTTTCGGGCATCAGCCTTTCCAGCTCGGCGGTGCGCGGCAGCATGGCGCGCGCGGTCACCGACATGCCTTTCCAGGCTATGCGAAAGCCGTTGGCAACCGGCCTGACCTGAGCCGTAACCTTGCGCTTGCCGACCGTGCCGCGCCAGACCAGGTCGCCCGGCCGCCAGTCTGATGCAACGGTCAACGCCCTGCCGGCCTCGATCGACAGATCGATTTCCATCGGAATGGAAATCATGCCCTCGATAATCGAGGCCGACAGATAGTCATCGCCGATCTTTACCACCCAGTCGCGCTTCAGAGCTCCCGAATGCGGCGCCAGCCGCCCGCCCAGCCGGTCGAGCCGGTCACGGCGCAGCAGTTCCACCGCCGTCGCAATCGACGCCAGCACGGCCTTCTCATCGTCGTTCGGTACGACCGGCGCGAAGCCGTCGGGATATTCCTCCGATATGAAAGCGGTCGATATCCGCCCTTCCCGCCAACGCGGATGCTGCATCAAGGCAGCCAGGAACGGAATGTTGTGCTCGATACCGTCGACGACGAAGCTGTCGAGCGCTTCCGACATGGCATCGATCGCCTCCAGACGCGTCGGCGCCCAGGTGCACAGCTTGGCGAGCATCGGATCGTAGAACATCGAGATTTCGGAGCCCTCGGTGACGCCGGTGTCGTTGCGGATGATGACATCGCCGAATTGTCCTTCCTCAGGTGGCTGGTAGCGTGTCAGCCGGCCGATCGACGGCAAGAAGTTGCGGTAGGGGTCTTCGGCATAGAGCCGGCTTTCCACTGCCCAGCCGTTCAGTTTGACATCGCTTTGTTTGATGGCAAGCTTTTCGCCGGCGGCGACGCGGATCATCTGCTCGACCAGATCGATGCCGGTGACGAGCTCCGTCACCGGATGCTCGACCTGCAATCGTGTATTCATTTCAAGGAAATAGAAGTTCCTGTCCTTGTCGACGATGAATTCGACCGTGCCGGCGCTCTGGTAATCGACGGCCCTGGCCAGCGCCACCGACTGCTCGCCCATGGCCTTGCGTGTCGCGGCGTCCAGGAATGGCGATGGCGCCTCTTCGGCGACCTTCTGGTTGCGTCGCTGGATCGAGCATTCGCGCTCGCCGAGATAGAGCGCGTTGCCATGCGCGTCGGCCAGCACCTGGATTTCGATGTGGCGCGGATCGACAACGAATTTCTCGATGAAGAGACGATCGTCGCCGAACGAACTCTTGGCTTCCGAGCGCGCGCGGTCGAAGCCGTTGCGCACTTCGGCCTCGCTCCAGGCGATGCGCATGCCCTTGCCGCCGCCGCCGGCCGAAGCCTTGATCATCACGGGATAGCCGATTTCGCCGGCAATCTTTTCGGCATGGTCGGCATTCTCGATGACGCCGAGCCAGCCGGGCACGGTGGAAACCTTGGCGGCGTTGGCGAACTTCTTCGATTCGATCTTGTCGCCCATCGCCTTGATGGCCTTGGGCTTCGGGCCGATGAAAATGATGCCTTCCGCTTCCAGCGCTTCGCAGAAGGCCGCCCGCTCTGACAGGAATCCGTAGCCGGGATGCACGGCCTGGGCCCCCGTTTCCTTGCAGGCGGCGATGATCTTTTCCGGGACGAGATAGCTCAGCGCGGCTGGCGAAGGCCCTATATGCACCGCCTCGTCGGCCATCTCGACATGCACGGCATCGCGATCGGCATCGGAATAGACGGCAACCGTGGCGATGCCCATCTTGCGCGCCGTCTTGATGACGCGGCAAGCAATTTCGCCGCGATTGGCGATCAGGATCTTGGTGAACATGCGAAATGTCATCCCTCGGGTCGGCCGTTCCTTTTATGGCCTGTGCTTGCAGGGTCAAGCCGACCATGCAATTCACTGCCTTTCAATCGACTTGCGATTCCAATTCATCGCTGTGGCCCAGTCAGGGAGCCAGCCGCCAGTTGATCGTGTCGGCAAAACCTGAAACCTTGGAAAAAACTCGCATTGGAGGACGTCTGATGAAAACCCGCGCCGCTGTCGCTGTCGCCGCCGGAAAGCCGCTGGAGATCATGGAGGTCGATCTCGACGGCCCACGTGAGGGCGAGGTTCTGGTCGAGATCAAGGCGACAGGCATCTGCCACACCGACGAATTCACGCTGTCGGGTGCCGATCCGGAAGGTCTGTTTCCGGCCATCCTCGGCCATGAGGGCGCCGGCGTCGTCGTCGATATCGGCAAGGGCGTCACTTCGCTCAAGAAGGGCGATCACGTCATCCCGCTCTACACGCCCGAATGCCGCCAGTGCCATTCCTGCCTGTCGCGAAAAACCAATCTGTGCACGGCCATCCGCGCCACCCAGGGCCAGGGCCTGATGCCCGATGGTTCATCGCGCTTCTCGATCGGCAAGGACAAGATCTTTCACTACATGGGCTGTTCGACCTTCTCCAACTTCACCGTGCTGCCCGAGATCGCGCTGGCCAAGGTCAACCCCGACGCGCCCTTCGACAAGATCTGCTACATCGGCTGCGGCGTCACCACCGGCATCGGCGCTGTGATCAACACCGCCAAGGTCGAGATCGGCGCCACCGCCGTGGTCTTCGGCCTCGGCGGCATCGGCCTCAACGTGATCCAGGGCCTGAAACTTGCCGGCGCCGACATGATCATCGGCGTCGATTTGAACAACGACAAGAAGGAGTGGGGCGAGCGGTTCGGCATGACGCATTTCGTCAATCCGAAGGAGATCGACGGCGATGTCGTGCCCCACCTCATCAACATGACCAAGCGCGGCGCCGACCAGATCGGCGGCGCCGACTACACATTCGACTGCACCGGCAGCACCAAGGTGATGCGCCAGGCGCTGGAAGCCTCGCATCGCGGCTGGGGCAAGTCGGTCGTCATCGGTGTCGCCGGCGCCGGCCAGGAGATTTCCACACGGCCGTTCCAGCTGGTCACCGGCCGCACCTGGATGGGAACCGCCTTCGGTGGCGCGCGCGGCCGCACCGACGTGCCCAAGATCGTCGACTGGTACATGGACGGCAAGATCCAGATCGACCCGATGATCACTCACACGCTGAAGCTCGAGGACATCAACAAGGGTTTCGATCTCATGCATGAGGGCAAATCGATCAGAAGCGTCGTGGTTTACTGAGGAAGATACCAGGCCGCCGCCCAATCGGCCCGCGACCTCTGTGGTTCACAAGTGGGAGGAGAAAAGAAACATGAGCGAACTCCCCGCCATTCTCGTCGATGCAGACGCCTGCCCGGTCAAGGCCGAGGTCGAAAAAGTGGCCGACCGGCATGGCATCCTTGTCACCTACGTCTCCAATGGCGGCCTGCGGCCATCGCGCGATCCGATGATCCGCAATGTCGTGGTTTCCAAAGGTGCCGATGCCGCCGACGACTGGATCGTGGACAATGCACGCACCAACGACATTGTGATCACCGCCGACATTCCGCTGGCCGCCCGCGCGGTGGCACTCGGCGCGCATGTGCTTGGGCCAACGGGGCGCCCCTTCACGCCGGAAACGATCGGCATGGCGGTAGCGATGCGTGACCTGAAGCAGCATCTGCGCGAGACCGGCGAAAGCAAGGGCTACAATGCCAGCTTCGCGCCGCAAGACCGGTCGCGGTTTCTCGGCGAACTCGACCGCATCTTGCGGCGGGCGCTCAAATCCGCCACACCAGACTAGAAACCGAGCGCCATCCAAGGTTGGAACCGACATGGCTGCCGAAACCCCGGTGAAGTCTCCCATTCAGCGCCACATGTTGTTCGCTGTGTCGGCCTGCGTTGGCGTTTTTGCGCTTCTCGTGGCGTTGCTGCTGCACGCCCCGCTTGCCTATTCGATCGGCGCCAACGCGTTCTTTGCCGCTTATGTCATTCTCGTCGTCGCCCAGATGCCGAAGTTCACCGGCAGGTATCTGAGCAGGAATGCGCGTGCCACGGACCAGCCGGTGCTGGTCATCTTCGCTGTGACGCTTGTCGTCGTCGGCGTAGCCGTTATCTCATTGTTCCTGCTGATCAATCAGAAGGACAGAAGCCATCCCGTCGAGCTCACCTTCGCGCTGCTGTCGATCCCGCTCGGCTGGTTCACCATTCATGCCATGGCAGCGCTCCATTATGCTCATGTCTACTGGATGGACGGCGATGCTGTGGATGCCGAGACCAGGAAGAAAATCCCTGTCGGCGGACTGCTGTTCCCGGGTGACAAACGGCCGGAGGGCTGGGATTTCTTGTACTTCTCGACGGTGATCGGCATGACGGCACAGACCGCCGATACCAACATCTCGACCACGCATATGCGTCGTGTCGTGCTTGTCCATTCCATCCTGTCGTTTTTCTTCAACACGGTCATCGTCGCCGCCGCCGTCAATCTCGCCGTCAGCCTAGGCGGTCCGTAATAAATCCGTGATCGGATGAAACATCGGTTTGGATCGCGACGTATCAGGAGGACAATGAACGCGCAGGCCATGCCGCGAGGCCGGGAGACGAAACATCATGGAATCCGTTGCCAGAAGCCAATCCGCCGCCGATCCAGGCGCTTCGGCGTCGAACGACAAAACGCTGATCTACCGGCAGTCGCGCTGGACACGGCTGACGCATTGGCTTTGGGCTATCTCGTTGTTCTTCATGCTGCTGTCAGGCCTGCAGATCTTCAATGCCCGTCCGCAGCTCTATATCGGCAAAGAATCGGGCTTCGAATACAACAACACCATCTTCGCCATCGGCGCCGAGAATTCCGATGCGGGTCCGCGCGGCTACACGGAAATCTTCGGGCATCGCTTCGACACCACTGGCGTGCTCGGCTGGTCGGGTCCGGCCGGCCAGGAGACGTCCCGCGCCTTTCCCTCCTGGGCGACCATCCCGTCCTACTATGATCTCGGCACCGCGCGCGTCATCCATTTCTTCTTTGCCTGGATACTGGCCACGACGTTGATCGTCTGGTTTGTCGCCAGCACCGTGAACGGCCATCTGCGGCGCGATCTCGCGCCACGCCTCGACGATTTGAAGCGATTGCCGCAAGACATCGTCGACCACGCCAAGCTCAAATTCCACCACAGGCGCGAATACAACACGCTGCAGAAGATGGCCTATGGCGGCGTGCTGTTCGTGCTGTTGCCGCTGATGATCATCACCGGCCTGGCCATGTCACCGAGCATGAATTCGGTGCTACCTTTCCTCAACGATCTGCTCGGTGGCCGGCAGACGGCACGCACCATCCATTTCACCGTCATGGTGCTACTGGTCGCCTTCTTCGTCGTCCATATCCTGATGATCCTGGCCGCCGGCCCGATCAACGAACTGCGTTCGATCATCACCGGCTGGTATCGCACCGATCCTCCCGCACAGGACGACAAAACGGTCGAGAGGAGTGCCTGACATGGCGAAGTTTGAGATCAGCCGCCGCAAATTCCTGACCGGTGCCAGTCTTGGTGCCTCCGGCATCATGCTGTCGGGCTGCGACGCCTTCGACAGTCAGCTAGGTGTTGGCAGCGGACTGCGCAGTTTTCTCGAAAACGCCAATGGCCTGACCTACCGCGCACAGCGGCTGCTTGCCGGAAGTGACGCGCTGGCCCCGGAATTCACCGAGGCCGACATCCGCCAGCCGCAGCGGCCGAATGGTGTCACCGCCCCCGATGACGATGTCTACAAGGGCTTGCTCGCCAACAACTTTGCCGACTGGCGACTGGAGGTTTCAGGCCTTGTCGAGAAACCCCTGTCGCTCAGCCGCGAGCAACTCCAGAATATGCCGAGCCGCACCCAGATCACCCGCCATGACTGCGTCGAAGGCTGGAGCTGCATCGCCAAATGGACCGGCACGCCGCTGTCGCTAGTGCTGGACCAGGCGGTGGTCAAACCGCAGGCGCGCTACGTCATGTTCCATTGCCTCGATACGATCGACCGCAGCCTCTCCGGCGACATCAAATATTACGGCAGCATCGACCTGGTCGATGCCCGTCACCCGCAGACGATCCTCGCCTATGGCCTGAACGGCAAGCCGCTGCCGGTCGAGAACGGCGCTCCGCTGCGGGTTCGCGTCGAGCGCCAACTCGGCTACAAGATGCCGAAATATCTCTACAAGATCGAGCTGGTCGACGGCTTCGCCACTGTCGGCGGCGGTCGCGGCGGCTATTGGGAAGACAATGGCTACGACTGGTACGGCGGGATCTGATCTGAACACCGCAATTCCGGCTCTGAAGATGCTAGCCTAGCGAGCGGCGAAACAGTTCGCCCTTTCCGGCAATCTGCTCGCCAATGCCGCCAAGCCGCAGCATATGCCAGGCAAGTGCATGGTTGCTCGAGGTTACCGGTTTCCCCAGTTCCTTCTCGACCTCCTCGATGATGCGGGCAACGCGCATGCTGGTGCAGGAAACGAACACCGCCTCACAGTCGCTCGACACACCGATTTCCAAGATGGCCTGCTTGACCGATGCCGGCGTGATGCGCGCAACGACATTGTCATCCGCCTCGTTGAAGGAGCCCATGACCGGAATGTCCATCCCCGCGCCATCAGCGATGCACGTAGCGAATGATTGATTTTCGCCAGATAAGGGGTGAGCAGCGCGATCCGCGAGACGCCCAGGGCCTTCAGCGCCGCCCGTGCCGCCGTCACCGGGTTGGTCACCTGCACGCCCGGCAGCACCTCGTGAACGCGTTCGGCGACCTTGTCCTCGCCTATAACTAACGCTCCTGACGTGCAGGCAAAGCCGATCACATCGAACTTGACGTCCGGCAAGAGCCCGACAGTTTCCGGGATGACGGCCGACATCTTCATCAGGTTTTCCGGCGTGATCTCGACGTCGCTGTAGAGCCGCGCCTCGTACAGCGCGATGTCGCGCGCGGGCAGCGCATAGCGGAATTCATCCTCGATGGTCTGGTCGGTCCGAAGGACGAGCAGGCCGAGATTGGCGCGGGTGCCGATGCCGTCGTCGGTCTTGAAGGGAATGTGTTCCTTGTCGACGACAAGCGCGGCGCGGCTAAGCGGGGCGTCCATGGCGCAATCCCCTTCCTGATGCCTATCAGAATTGTCGACAATAGAAACGACAACTTTGCCAAACGTGTCAAGAGCTCCATTCGAATTTTGGGAACCGGGAAATGCTGGCATTTCGCCCTGTTTGAACGGTGAATCGATCGTCGGCTCACGCACCCGTTGACAATGACCAGCGTCTTCCGGTTGAATTGTCGACAATAGAAACGACAACCATTCGGGACAGCGATGCAAGTATTGATCTTGGGCGGCGGCGTTGTCGGGATCACCACTGCCTATCAGTTGCAGAAGGACGGCCACACGGTCACCGTTCTCGAGCAGGCATCACAGGTGGCCGAAGGGGCTAGCTGGGCAAATGCCGGCATGATCGCGCCCGGCCATTCCTTCGTCTGGTCATCGCCGGCCGCGCCCAAAATCCTGCTGAAGTCGCTGTTCCAGAAAGACCAGGCGCTTCGTTTCAAGCTCTCCGCCGACCCGCATCTCTACAGCTGGTCGCTGCGCTTCCTCATGCAATGCACGGCCGCCAAAGCGCGTCGCAACACCCTTCTCAAACATCGGCTTGCGGTCCATTCCCAATCGGTCCTACAGGCGGTCGTCAGGGAGGAAGCGATCCAGTACGACAGGACATCGGCCGGCATTCTTTACTTCCACCGCAACCGCCAGGCGCTCGACAAGGGCATCGCCAACATGCGCCTGCTGGAGGCCGACGGCCAGGAGATCCGCATCATAGACGCGCAGGAAATCGTTGACCGCGAGCCGGCGCTGGCTTTGTCGCGCGGCAACATTGCCGGCGGCATATTGTGTCCGACCGACGAAACCGGCGACGCCGCCAAGTTCACGCGCGCGCTGGCGGCCATCGTCGAAAATAGGGGTGGCAAGATCCTGACAGGGACCAGGATCGTGGGGATCGAACGCAGAAAGGAAACGATCACCCGGATCGTCACCGACAAGGGAGAGTTTCTGGCCGACACCTACGTTCTGTGTCTCGGCGCCGAGAGCCCCGTCCTCGCCCGCAAGATCGGCCTTGGTCTGCCGATCTATCCGGTCAAGGGATATTCCATGACCATTCCCATCGTCGATCAGGCGCTGGCTCCAAAACTCCCTGTCATCGATGAGCACAATCTCGTCGCCATCACGCCGATGGGCGATCGCATCCGCGTGACCGCCACCGCGGAATTCGCGGGCTATGATCGCAGCCACAAGCCTTCGGATTTCGCCTTCATGAAGCGCGTCACGCAGGACCTGTTCCCGCGCGGCATCGCCTATGATCGCGCCGAGATGCGGGCCTGCCTGAGGCCCATGACGCCCGACAACCTGCCGATCCTCGGCCTGCGCGACATCCGAAACCTGTGGCTGAACACCGGGCACGGCCATATCGGCTGGACCATGGCGCATGGATCGGCCCGTATCGTCGCCGATCTGATCGCCGGCCGGGCGGCGCCGATCGCCCTCGACGGCATCCTTCCCACACAGGCGCGGTTCGCCGAACCAAGCGCCGCAAAGGCTTGACGACGCCATGCTCCGACCCACAAGGCAAAGCAACCGGGACAACAGCGCGGCGTTGGCATCCAAGCCGATCAAGACCGGCCCGCGTGTCTATGAAGAAATCCGTCGCATGGCGATGGATTATCGCTTCAAGCCGAACGAGCGCATCAACGAAGTGGCGCTTGCCGCCAGGCTGAATGTCAGCCGCAGCCCAGTCCGGGAAGCGCTCCAGCGGCTGGTCACGGAGGAACTCATCACTTTCCAGACCAATCGCGGCTTCTTTTGCCGGGGCTTCGATGTCGACGAGATCGTCAATCTTTCCGACGTGCGAGCGGTGCTCGAGGAGCGCTCCGTCAGGCTGGCGATCCAGCGCGCGACTGATGAGGAACTCGCCGCGCTCGTCGACTGGTGGGCGCTCACCATGGCGCGCGCCGACTCGTTTTCCAGCACTGAGCTGACCGCCAGGGACGAGGAATTTCACATCCGCATCGCCAGGCTGTCAGGCAATCCCGAACTGGCGCGCATGCTCGAAGGCATCAACACGCGCATCCATTTCGTTCGCAAGATCGAAGTGGAGAAGCACCGGCGATTGTCGACGACCTACACCGAACACAGCGAAATCGCCCGGGCCATGGTAGCCCGCGATGCCGACAGGGCCGCAAGGCTCATGCACGACCACATCGCCATCAGCGTCGCCGATGCCATGTCGACCGTCAGGGAAGGCTTGGCAAGGATATACATCGACGTCGACCAGATCTAATCGGGCAACCCCAGCTTTGACCGAGGCAAAAGCCCTATCGATCAGGCAACCTTGTCGAGCAGCGGCCTCAGCGCCGGATGGATTTCCGGTGAGGCGTGCTTGATCAGGGTCAACAGCGCGCGTTCGTTCTCGTAAAGAGGCCTGTCGACGCCGATATGTTCGATCAGCCAGCCGGCTTCGCCGGCATCGATCGTCTCGGCGCGGCGGGCCAGAGCCTCGGCCGCCCTGTTCTTGGCTTCCCACTCGGCCTCGACGTCGCCTGGAGACCGATAGGCTTCCATGATGCCGGCAAGGCCGCCGGAGATCATGCGGCTGAAGAAGCCGCCTATTTCCGGATCCGCATGTTCGAGGAAGGCATCACGGCGCAGCGCCACATCGCGCGTCGGTGCTTCGTAGCCGGCCGAGCACATGACGAAATTGGCGATCGCCTTGACGAACAGCTCGTTCCAGGACGGATCATTGTGCCCTTGAGCAGTGCACTCGTTGATCTTGAACAGCACCTCGGCCTCGGCGCGCGTGATGGCGATGTTGCCGTCGCCGCCATGGGCATGGAGGATCCGGCGCAGCAGCTCGACCTCCGCCTGTGCGATGAGGCCGGGAGCCAGCGTGCCGCCGAGCATCAGCGGCCCCTTGCCGTCAATGACGGCATGCGCCACCTGCTCCAGCGCATAGACGCAAAGCTGGCTCGGCGACGATTTCGCCTGTTCCAGCACATGCACCAGCAATTCGAGCTCGGTCCGGCTGTCGACCATGCCGTCGCGCGAGATCGTGCGGATCAGCCAGTCGGCATTGTCTTGCGAGATATAGCCCGACGGCTTTTCCTGGTGGACGATATAGTCGGTGACCGCCTCGACGAAGAAGGGCGGCCATTCCTGGCATTTGTCCTTCGCCGTTGCATCGAGCGCAAACAGCGCCTCGGCCTCGCCGCGCGTCACGACGCCATCGCCGAACACTTCATGGCGCAACATCGCCACGTCCTCCGCGGCGATGCGGCTTTTCGAGGTCAGCCCGGCCACCGGCGCGCTCATGATCAATTCGCCCATTTGTCGTCCCCGTCCGCCGTCGCCAAGCGCCGGCCCCAAGCGTCATACAAGCCAACATATCAGCAGTGTCTTGAAAAACCGGCAAACGGCGTGGTTAGCGAAGACTTGTCGGCCAACGCATGTCGCCCAAAACGTGCCGCGGTTTTGAAGAATGGCATGCACGCGCTTTAGATGTCGCTGACAGGTGACAAGCCGTCGCGCGCGAGCTATGGATGGCGCGTCGAGGACTCAGGGTCTGAGTCCTACCTGTTTGCGGGAGAGAACAGCGAGAGCTGTCGCCGAAGGGGAAATCGCCCGAAATCTCTCAGGCAAAAGAACCGTAGACGGGAAAGACACTCTGGAAAGTCGGGGCTTGCCCCCGCGCCGAAGGTGTAAGCGCCGCTGACAGAGTTCCGGCTGCGCGAGTCTCTCAGGCTTCAGACAGAGGGGCACGGACTGGTCGCCATTCGCGACCGATTGCGTGCGACTCTGGAGACGACATGACGGGCGACGATACAAGACACCTACCCCTCGAAGACATCCATGTAACCGCCGGTGCGCGCTTCGGCGCTTTTGCCGGCTGGTCGATGCCGCTGACCTATCCGGCGGGCGTCATGAAGGAACATCTTCACACCCGCGAACAGGCCGGCCTGTTCGACATCTCGCATATGAAGCTGTTCGAAGTCAGCGGGCCGGAGGCGGTTGCGCTGCTCAACCGCGCTTGCCCCTTGGATGCAGGCCCACTCCAAATCTCACAGTCCAAACTGTCCTTTTTCCTCAACGAGGCAGGCGGCATCCTGGACGACCTCATCGTCACCAGACTTGGCGATAACAGGTTCATGGTAGTCGCCAACGCAGGCAACGCCGTCGCCGATGAAAAGCATTTGCGTGCACTTGCCGCGGATTTCGACGCCAGGGTCGAGCCGCTCGACCGCGTCTTCCTGGCCATCCAGGGTCCTGAAGCCTGGGCCGCCCTTTCCCGCGCCGGCATCGAGACCGGCTCGCTGCTTTTCATGCATGGTGTCGAACCGCGCAAAAACTGGTTCATGAGCCGGTCGGGCTATACCGGCGAGGACGGTTTCGAGATCGGCCTGCCGGAAGCCGATGCACGCGGCCTCGTCGCCAAGCTGCTCGGCGACGAACGCGTGCTGTGGATCGGCCTGGCCGCCCGCGACAGCCTGCGGCTGGAGGCAGGACTGTGCCTGCATGGCCAGGACATCACGCCGGAGACCGATCCGGCCAGCGCCGCCTTGATGTGGGCAATTCCAAAGGACATCCGCGCTTCCGGCGCTTTCATCGGCGCCGATGCGCTCCGCGCCGCCGTGGAACGAGGACCCGCGCAAAAGCGGGTCGGGCTTAAGCCGGAAGGTCGCCAGCCGGTGCGTGGCGGTGCCGCGCTTTTTGACGCCGACGGCAATCCGGCCGGCCAGGTCACATCGGGCGGCTTCGGCCCCTCGGCCGGCCATCCGGTCGCCATGGGCTATGTCTCGACACCTCTGGCAAAGCCCGGAACGCGGGTCTTCGCCGATGTGCGCGGGACGAAAATCCCAGTCGATATCAGTTCCCTGCCCTTCACACCCCATCGCTACCGCAAAGGATGATCTCAATGGCAACGACCTATTTCACATCAGATCACGAGTGGCTCCGCGTCGAGGGCGGCATCGCCACGGTCGGCATCACTGATTACGCGCAGGAGCAGCTCGGCGACCTCGTCTTCGTCGAACTGCCGGAGACCGGAAAAAAATTGACCAAGGGCGACACCGCCGTCGTGGTCGAATCCGTCAAGGCGGCATCCGATGTCTATGCACCGGTCGATGGCGAGATCACAGAGGCCAACGGCACGCTGTCGTCGGATCCGTCACTGGTCAACTCGGCCGCAGCAGGGGCCGGCTGGCTGTGGAAGATGAAGCTTGCCGACGAAAGTCAGCTCGCTGGCCTCATGGATGAGGCCGCCTACAAAGCCCATATCGGTTGATATCAGGACTTATTGACATGACCGCAGCACCCTACCCCTTCTCGGCCCGCCATATCGGTCCCGGCCTCAACGACACCAGAGCGATGCTGGCCGCCATCGGCGTGCCCTCGATCGAGACGCTCATCAGCCAGTCCGTACCGAAGTCGATCCGGCTCGATCGGCCGCTTGCCCTGCCAGCACCGGCGAGCGAGGCGGAAGCGCTGGCCGAACTCTCGGCTGTCATGTCCGGGAATACGGTGCTGAAAAGCTTCATCGGCGCCGGTTATCACGGCGTCCATGTCCCGCCGGTTATCCAGCGCAATCTGTTCGAGAATCCTGCCTGGTACACGGCCTACACGCCCTATCAGGCAGAGATCAGCCAAGGCCGGCTCGAAATGCTGTTCAACTTCCAGACGCTGGTCACCGAATTGACCGGCCTGCCGGTGGCCTCGGCCTCGCTGCTCGATGAAGCAACCGCCGTGGCCGAAGCCGTCGGCATCGCCTTACGCCACCACCGTGACAAGCGAACCAAGGTCGCACTTGCCGGCACGCCGCATCCGCAGACGCTGGACGTGGTGCGCACCCGCGCCGAGCCGCTCGGCATCGAGATTGATGGCGAGACGATCGACGACAACACCGCCGCCCTGCTTGTCTCCTGGCCGGATACATTTGGCATCTATGGCGACCACAAGGCAGCGATCGACAAGGCGCGCGCAACCGGGGCTATCGTCGTCTTCATCGCCGACCCGCTCGGCCTGACGCTGACCGACGCGCCGGCCAAGCTTGGCGCCGACATCGCCGTCGGCCCGATGCAGCGCTTTGGCGTGCCGATGGGCTTTGGCGGCCCGCACGCGGCCTATTGCGCCGTCTCAGACAGGCTCACGCGGTTGATGCCCGGCCGCCTGGTTGGCCAGTCCGCCGACAGCAAGGGGCGACCCGGATACCGGCTTGCCTTGCAGACACGCGAACAGCATATCCGCCGCGACAAGGCGACCTCCAACATCTGCACCGCGCAGGCGTTGCTCGCCAACATGGCGACTGCCTATGCCATCTGGCACGGCCCCGCCGGGCTGCAGGCGATTGCCGGGCGCATCCACACGCTGGCCAATCGTCTCGCCTCCGGGCTCAAAGCAGCAGGTATCTCCGTGCTCGGTTCAAGCCGCTTCGACACGGTGACGGCGGAGGTGAAGGGCAAGGCAGCTTCGATCGCCACTGCGGCTGAAAAGGGTGGCAGATTGCTGCGTGCCGTCGATGCCGATCATATCGGCATTGCCTTCGACGAAACTTCGACCGAGGCCGATCTCGACGCAATCGCGGCCCTGTTCGGCGCCAAGGCTGGTGTCTCCGCCGACAGCACGGTGCCCGGTAAGCCGCGCGGCAAGGAGTTCCTGACCCAGCCTGTTTTCCACGAAAACAAGTCGGAAACCGAGATGATGCGCTTCCTGCGCCGGCTGGCCGACAAGGACCTGGCGCTCGACCGCGCCATGATCCCGCTGGGGTCCTGCACCATGAAGCTCAACGCCGCCGCCGAGATGATGCCGGTGAGTTGGCCGAGCATTGCCAATCTGCACCCTTTCGCCCCGGCCGCGCACTCGACAGGCTACCGTGCCATGATCGGTGAGCTGGAGGGCTGGCTGTCGGAGATCACCGGCTTCGACGCCGTCACCTTGCAGCCCAATGCCGGGAGCCAGGGCGAATATGCCGGCCTGCTCGCCATCCGCGGCTATCACCGCTCACGCGGCGACAACCACCGCACCGTCTGCCTGATCCCCTCCTCGGCGCATGGTACCAATCCCGCGAGCGCGGCGATGGCCGGCATGAACGTCGTCGTCGTGCGCTGCACCGAAGACGGCAACATCGACATGGACGACATGAAGGCCAAGGCGGCTGAGCATGCGCAAAATCTCGCGGCGCTGATGTTCACCTATCCCTCGACGCATGGCGTGTTCGAGGAAGGCGCACGCGATCTCTGCGCACTGATCCATGAGCATGGCGGCCAGGTCTATTTCGACGGTGCCAACCTCAACGCGCTGGTCGGGCTTGCCCGTCCCGGCGACATTGGCGCCGATGTCTGCCACATGAACCTGCACAAGACCTTCTGCATACCGCATGGCGGCGGCGGACCCGGCATCGGGCCGATCGGCGTCAAGGCGCATTTGAAGCCGTATTTGCCCGGCCATGTCACCGAAGGCTCGGCGCACGCCGTCTCCGCCGCCCCCTTCGGCAGCGCCTCGATCCTGCCGATCACCTGGATGTATATCCGCATGATGGGCGCCTCGGGCCTCAAGCAGGCGACCGAGACGGCGATCCTGTCCGCCAACTACATCGCGACGCGGCTCGGTGCGCATTTCCCGGTGCTCTACAAGGGCAGGCAGGGACGCGTCGCGCATGAATGCATCCTCGACACCCGTGTGCTCAAGGAGAGTGCAGGCATCAGCGTCGACGATATCGCCAAGCGCTTGATCGACTATGGTTTTCACGCGCCGACCATGTCCTTCCCGGTTGCCGGCACGCTGATGGTGGAGCCGACCGAGTCCGAGCCCAAGCGGGAACTCGACCGCTTCTGCGAGGCGATGATCGCCATATCGGCAGAGGCAGCAAAAGTCGCCAGGGGCGAATGGCCTTTGGCCGACAATCCGCTGGTCAACGCGCCGCACACCGCCTCCGAGGCGCTGGCCGGCCAGTGGACCCATCCCTACTCGCGCCTGGAAGCGGCCTATCCGGCCGGCGACGCCGACACGGCAGCCAAGTACTGGCCCCCGGTGTCACGCATCGACAATGTCGCCGGCGACCGCAACCTGGTCTGCTCGTGCCCGCCGCTGTCGGATTATCTGGGTGCCGCGGAGTAATTACGCTGAGCGCAAGGCCGGCTTGGTCAGCTCGGCCTTGCCCATCCTCTTGCGGCTGATGACGCAATTTCGCCCGGCGCGTTTGGCGGCATAGAGCGCCGCGTCCGCCTCGGCGAGCACGTTGTCCAGCCTGCTGCCGCTTGCCTCGCCAAAGCCGATGCCGCCGCTGACCGTGCTGCGCAACTTGCCGAGCTGGGTGGGGACGATTTCGGTGCCGAACGCCACGCCTATCTTGCTGGCGAGATCGTAAGCTTTTTCGTCCGTCATCCGCGACATGACGATTGCGAACTCCTCGCCGCCAAGGCGAAAAGCGTCGACGCCGGGCCGGGCATATTTCTTGATGACGGCGGCAAAACGGCACAAGACCTGATCCCCTACCGGGTGACCGTAGACATCGTTCGTCCGCTTGAAATGGTCTAGGTCGAACATGACGATGGACATGAACGGACCGAAACTCCGTTCGCCGTAGAGCGACGTCAATGCCCGGCGGTTCAGCAATCCTGTCAGCGGATCGGTCATGGTCTCGGCCTTGAGTTCGATCTGCGCCTGCAGATGATGGAGGGAGAGCGTCAACGCTCCGAGGCCGGTCATGCAGGCGACCGCCACTACGGAATTCAATCGTTCGGCCCAGTTGTCGGGCGCAACCCCGAGCGTCCATTGCCCCTTGGTCAGCAGAACCACGCCGCAAAGCGCAAAAGACATCGCGCAGGTGCCGCTCAGAAACGAAACCACCAGAAGGATGCGGCGATCGTGACTGCCGTTGATCCAGAACATGGCGCCGATCGCCGACAGCAGCGCCGTCACCGTGGTGTAGGTGACTATGAAGCCAATGCCGTCAAAGCCCATAAAGGTCACGACCGCACAAATGGCCATGGCGGCAAGCGCAGGTGCAACGGCACGTCCGTAGCCGGGCATCCCCAGAAATTGCATGGCCGACAAGCAGATGATCAGGAACCCCAGGCTGAGCAGCGCAAGCACAATCTGACAAAGCAGTGGATCGGGATCCTTTGTGTACCGCCAGAACAGGATCACATGCGCGACGAGCACCAGAATTCCGCACGCAACCGTCAGCACGAAACCTGCCTTGGGCGCGGTGAACCAGATCGCAAACATGGTGACGCTAAGGCATATGCCCGACAGCGCGGCTGCGAGCAGGAGCGAACTGAAGTCCAGCATATCGGGCAAGGGCCTCTTGAGCGTCGGCGGTTGCGCTGCATTCTAGGTCAGCGGCAGCCCTCAGATACGGGTTTTCAGGCGATCCATCGATGCAACCTGCGGATAGGGTTTACAAAGCGTCGATGGCACGTGTCCCGAAACCGGACCCATGGATGCGAGATCAACCCTTGTTCAAGAGAGCGAGGTTGGCGTTGACGACTGTTGGATCGGCCATGCCGGCCTTCGCTTCGAGCAGCAACGCCTTGGCCTTCTTGCGATTGCCGCGCAGCAGTTGCGAATAGCCCATATTGTTGACGATCTGCGGCTTGCGGCCGGCGACCTTCAAAAGCTGGCCGTAGGCTCGGTCGGCGAAGTCGAAGCGGCCGAGTTCATCATAGGAAGCGGCGAGCCCCATCCAGGCCTCCGCATTGTCGGCTTTCAACTCGACGGCCTTGCGGAAGTGCTTTTCGGCGAGGCCGTAATTTGCGTCGCGAAACTGCGCCTTGCCTTGCGCCAGATCGGAGGTTTCGGTGTCTTTTGCCGCCGGTTGGATGGCGGTGGTCTTGGTGGTGTCGACGCCACTCGTCGTACAGCCAGACATCATCAAGACGGCCGCCATTGCGGCCATTGCCGTGAAATTACTGTGACGCATGCCCCTGCCTCATCGCCCGATTTGCCGGGTCGTTCTTCAGGAAACACAATATATCAGCGGCGATTAAAGTTCGGTGCCGAAACGCCGCCAAAATTCGGCTTCGGGCACACCAGCCATTAACCACCAGGCACCAGGCGAAGACCTATTCCTAAGAGAATCCCGGCAGCAAGGAAGCGAGCGGCCTTTCACGGCCCCATGACCTTGAGTACCTCGGGAACCGGATAGCGGCTGCCGTCGTAGCGCAGCCGATAGGTCCGGTTCATCGGCTTGCCGGGATGGGACTGGCACTCGCCATCCTTGTCGGGAGACGGATCATCGGTTTGCGTCCGCTCGAGCGCGACCATGTCGTGATAGCCGTGATGGCTCGTCGGGCTCATTGCCAGGCTGACCTCAGTCGAATGAAAGGATCCCGCGCAATTGGTATCGCCCTCGCCGCCATTGCCGGCCACGACAAGGCCATCGAGCACCAGGCGCAGGGCATCGCCGGCGAGAACATAAAGCCGCAGGTCGGTTTCGCTGAAGGGGTTCGCTTGCGAATGGTTCGCGATTTCGATGCGCAGGCCGAAGGCCATGACCCCGGGCGCCAGCCTGTAGCGGCCGGTATCGAATTCGATCTTGCGGATGGCGATGGCATCATCGGCGATCAGCCCCGGCTGGAGCAGGCGCAGGCGCACACGCTGGCTGTTCCTGTCGACGACCAGAAGCTCGATATCGCCGACATGGCCATCGTCGCTGGATTGGGCGCTGTCGATCAGCGGCACGGCTACCAACAGCAGGTCGTCATGGGCAGGCCAGATCTTGCAGCTCAGCCCAAACGGCGCGTCGCCATCCGTCAGGGCGATGCTGATATGAGGTTCGAGCGTGAACGAGGTGCCGTCGGCGCTCTTTCGAGCTTTGGGATAGGCCTGCTGCACCAGGGCGGCGGCATCGCCGCAATCGTCGGCCACGGCCCAGGCGGGCGACAGGGTGGCTGCGGCAAGGCCGAGGAAGAGGGTGCGCAACAGCATGGACTTCTCACCTGCAAGGCCGAGTACGGTCATAACAATGGTTTGTCAGTCCCCCTGCTAGGACTTTTGTGGGGCGCTCGCTAGAGCCGGACGATTTCAGCTCGAATCGAAGCCTCACACCTTTCGGCATCATGCTATTGCGCCGTCATTTTGACGATGACTGGAATGGCCGCGATCATCAGCACCACCGGTAGGATGCATACCACCACCGGCACCGACATCTTGGCCGGCAGAGCGTGCGCCTTTTCCTCGGCCAACGACATACGCTTATGTCGCATGTCGTCGGAAAAAACGCGCAACGCCCCCGACAGGCTGGTGCCGAGTTCCTTGGACTGCTGCAGCAGCGTGGCGAAGGAACGCACCTCGTCCAGGCTGAGGCGGTCGGCGAGCGCCTTCAGCGCATCGTCGAGGCTGCGCCCTGCCCTCAGCTCCAACGACACCAGCTGCAGGTTCTGGCTGAGCGCGGGATAGGTCTTGGCGAGTTCCTTGGAGACGCGCTCTATGCCCGCCTCCATGCTCATGCCGGCATCCGAGCAGACAATCATCAGGTCCATGAAATCGGGAAAGCCGTTGCGGTACTCACGCCTGCGTTCCCGCACTTTCTGGCTCAACATTAGGCCGGGCAGGAAATAGCCGGCCGCTCCCGACAGGATGACGAATGTCCAGCGACTGGCCATCGTCGCGTCCGGGCTGGCCATCCATCGGTTGAGCACAAACACACCGATTGCCGTGCCGATCATCGCGCTGAACCGGATCAGGAAGAACGTGCCGACAGCGCGCGGCTCCATGTAGCCCGCCTGGATGAGCTTCATGCGCAGCCGGGCGACATTTTCCGGATCGCTCCTGGCGTAGAATTCCTGCGCCCGCTTCACCGCCTTCTCGCGCACGACGCCGGTATTCTTCTTCTGCACCGGCTCTGGTTTGGCGGCGACGGGGCCGTTGTCGACCCTGAGCCGGCGCATGACCTCGTTGCGGTCGCCCTTCGCCATGACAACAGGCCAGGCAACAGCGGCAGCACCCGCCGCCAGCAGCAGGATGGCCACCGGCATCAATGAGGTCGGCGCAAGCGAGGCGAGGAATTCGATGAAGCCCTGCATGTCAGAACTTGAAATTCGACATCTTGAACATGATCAGATTGCCCAGCATCAGCCAGGTGATCGAGCCGCCGAGCAGGTACCAGGTTTTCGCCTCGCCCCAGACGTCGCGGTAGAAGCCCGGCATCAGCGCCATAATGGCGGTGAACAGCAACGCCGGCACCGCTGTCAGGATGTAGGCCGACATCCGACCTTCTGTCGCAATGGCGCGCACCTTGCGGCGCAGCTTGCCGCGCTCGCGGATCGTCGTCGCCAGGCCGTCGAGGATCTCGCGCAGATTGCCGCCCGAACTGGTCTGGATCGAGACGGCGGTGACGAACAGCGGCAGATCCTCCTGGCCGACCCGGTCGAACAGCGAGTTCAACGCCGAAACCAGATCGGAGCCATAGGTCACCTCGTCGGCGATGACGCCGAACTCGGTGCCGATCGGGTCGGGCATCTCGCGCGCCACCATGGCGATCGCCACCGGCACCGGGTGGCCGGCCTTCAGGCCACGCGTGATCAGTTCCAGCGCCTCCGGCAATTGCATGCCGAACCGCTTTACCCGGCGCTTGCGCTTGAAGCGCAGCGTGATCACCGGCAGCACCGGCACAAGCACCACAAACAGCACAAGCCCCATCAGCGGCGGCAAGCCGTACCAGATGGCGACCAGGGTCATCGCCATCGCCACGCCGCAGCTGATCATCAGGAATTTCGACAGCGGCATGATCATGCCCGACTGGGTTCGCAAAGCGCGGAACCGATCCAGCGAAAACAGCGGCGTGCCTGCGTCGAGGCCGCGTTCCTTGCGCAGTTGGACAAGCACCTGCTCCTGGCTGATCTTGTTTTCCTGCAGCTTCATGCGCCGGTTGATGGCGGTGCGCTTGTCGCTGCGGCCGGCATAAAGCAGGTAGCAGGCCTCGGCGATCAGGATGCCGGTCAGCGCGGCCGCGGCATAAACGACATAGATAGCGCTCATTCCATCGAACACTTGGCTACTCCTGCGGCCGGCCGGGTTCGAAATATCGTCCGGGAAACTCGATGCCCATGGCGCGCAGATCCTCGAGGAAGCGCGGCCGGATGCCGGTCGCCTCGTAGTGGCCCAGAATCCTGCCGTCGGCCTCCATGCCGGTACGCACGAAGCGGAAGATCTCCTGCATCTGAATGACATCTCCTTCCATGCCGGTCACCTCGGCGACACTGGTCACCTTGCGCTTGCCGTCGGACAGGCGCGTCAACTGAACGATCAGGTCGAGCGCGCTGGCGATCTGGCTGCGGATCGACTGCACCGTCATCGGCATGCCGGTCATGCCAAGCATCTGCTCGAGCCGCGAAATGGCGTCGCGCGGCGTGTTGGCATGGATGGTCGCCATCGACCCTTCGTGGCCGGTGTTCATTGCCTGCAGCATGTCGAAAGCCTCCTCGCCCCGGCACTCGCCGAGGATGACGCGGTCGGGGCGCATGCGCAGTGCGTTCTTGACCAGGTCGCGCTGCTTCAGCTCGCCATGGCCTTCGATGTTGGCCGGACGTGTTTCCATACGCGCGACATGCGGCTGCTGCAGTTGGAGCTCGGCCGCGTCCTCGATGGTGATCAGCCGCTCGTCTTCCGGAATGAAGGCCGACAGCGCATTGAGCATGGTCGTCTTGCCGGTGCCGGTACCGCCCGAAATGATCGTCGTCTTGCGGGCATGCACGGCCGCCGCCAGCACTTCGGCCATGTTCTGGGTGATGGCGCCGAATTCGACCAGTTTGTGCAGGCCGAGCTTGTTCTTGGAAAATTTGCGGATCGACACCAGCGGCCCATCGACCGCAACCGGGCGGATGGCCGCGTTGAAGCGCGAGCCGTCCAGCATGCGGGCATCGACCATCGGCTGCGATTCGTCGACGCGGCGACCGACGGCGGCGACGATCTTGTTGACGATGCGCAGAAGATGCGCCTCGTCCTTGAACGGAATGTGGACCGGCTGCAGCTTGCCCTTCTTTTCGACAAAGCAGTTCATGTGGCCGTTGATCAGGATATCGTTGATGTCGGGGTCCTTGAGCAGCGGCTCGAGCGGACCGAGGCCGACCATCTCGTCGACGATGTCGTCGACCAGCGCGTCAAGCTCGACGGTGTTGATCGCCATCCGCTCCTGCTTGGTCTTTTCCGACACGAAATCATGCACTTGCCGGCGCATCTCATCCTTCGGCAAACGCTCCAGCGCGACAAGATTGATCTCTTCGAGCAGCAGCCGGTGGATACGCACGCGCGCATCGAGCACCTTGTTGGCATTCTTTGCCGGCGCTGTGTCCGGCTTTGCCGGCAAAGCCTTTCGGCTGGTCGGAATGACGACGGCATGATGGGCGACCGGCGTCGTCTCAGGCACGCGCTGCGGACGCGCATCGCGGTTCTGCAGGGCGGAGAAGCGGCTGGTCATCCGGCTTTCCTCTTCAGCAATCCACGGCCCATGCCAAACAGCGAGCGCGATTTCGCCCGTGTTGGGGCCGCCTCCTCCGGCAGGATGATCTTCTTCAGATCGTTGATGACGTTGGCGTTTGGATCGATCTCGTGCAACGGCACGCCGCGATCGACCGCCTCGCGCACCAGCCGATAGTTGTTGGCGATACCGCCGACGAAGTGCTCGCCGAGAATTTCCTGGACGTCCGCCTGCTTGATGCCGTTGTCGAACATCTTCTGTTCGAAACGGTTGACGATGACGTTCGGCTTCACTTCCTTGCCGGCAGTCTCGTAGACCGCCTGGATCAGCCGCTGGGTGTGGCGCAGGCACGGCACCGTCATTTCCGCGACGATGTAGAGCTTGTTGGAACCGAGCAGCACGGTTTCCGTCCATGGAAACCAGGTGCGTGGCATGTCGATGACGACATTGTCGAAATAGGCCGAAACGAGGTCCAGCATGCGCACCACGACATCGGTCTTGAACGAGCGCATCTCTGCTGGATGCGCCGGTGCCGCCAGCACGCACAGCCCGCTGGCATGCTTGGACAGCATCACGTCGAGCAGTTGCCGGTCGAGACGCTCGGGCTGGTTCTCGATCTCGGTGATGTCGAAACGCGGTTCGAGGTCGAGATATTCGGCACAGGCGCCCTGCTGGAAATTGAGATCGACGACGCAGGTCGACGCGCCGCGCGTCACCGAGTGATGCAACTGAAAGGCGGTCTGCAGCGCCAGCGTCGTGGTGCCGACGCCGCCCGCGGCAGGCATGAAGGTGTAGATCTGCGATTCAGTGTTTTCCTCGCGCCCGGGTCCCTGCAGCGCCCGCACGACGGAGCGCACCAGATCGGCCGTGGTGATCGGCTTGACCAGGAAATCCGCGACCTTGAGCTGCACGAGAATGCGCACCGCGGCGGCGTTGAACTCCTGGGTGACGACGACGACCGGAACCTTGTCCTCCAGCCGGCGCATAATGCGCTGCAGCGACTCGACCTCCTCCAGCCTTGCCGCATCCATGTCGACGATGATGGCGCCGAAGTCGGCTTCCTGGATCTCGCCGCGCAACTCGGTGACGTTCTTCTCCACTGTCGAGAGCTGTATGATCTCGGAGGCGGAGAATGCGGTGCGCGTGTCCTGCGCAAACGTCCTGTCGGTCGATACGAGCAGGATCTTCCTGGTCTTGATGCCGTTTGCCATTCTGTCAGCCTGTCAGGTCGATCGACCGTTGGATCATTTGCCCGTGGGATCAATTGGTCGTGCTGGACTGCGATGCCTTGGCACCGGCCGCCTGATCGGGTGTGACAGCCGCGGCACTGCCTCGTTGGGCCGGCACCAGGAGCCTGGTGTTCTGGACCCCGTATTTCCAGGGATCGACCATCTGCATGACGGTGTTGGCGGCCTGCGCATTTCCGGCGCCGGCCGTCGGCCCTTCGCTGCGCACATAGTCGTCGCTGGTGCAGCCGGCGGTAAAGCCGGTCAGCAGCAAGGCGACGCTCGATCCAAAGACCAGACGCATGGCTTCAATCCTTCGGCAGGTCGAGGAAATGCCCAGCCGAAGCGGCCGCTGCAGGTTGAGTGACGCGGCCGTCTGCCCGCGCCACGGTGCGACCGGCATCGGAATCCTTCACTTCCTCGGTGTTGTTGAGAAAATAGTCGGCGTTGCTGGCCGGCTGCGTGCCATCGGTCGGCTCGCCGAGCTTCTTGGACGGATCGACCGGCTTGACCAGATAGGGCGTCACGATGATGACGAGGTCGGTCTCGCGCCGCTGATAGGATTTCGAGGAAAACAGCGCCCCAAGCACCGGCATCTTGCCGAGGCCGGGAATGCGCGACGTGGTGATGTCGTTTTGCGACTGCAGCAGTCCAGCGATCATGAAGCTCTGGCCGTTCTTCAGGTCGACCGACGTCCTGGCACGGCGCACGATGAAGCCGGGAACCGAGATGGTGCCGATATTGTAGGAGGCCGATGCGTCGATCGAGGAGACTTCCGGCGCGATGTCCAGACTGACCAGCCCATCCTTGAGGACGGTCGGCGTGAAATCCAGGCTGACGCCGTATTTCTTGTAGCTGACCGAGATCTTGCCGTCGTCCTCGGAGACCGGGATCGGGAATTCGCCGCCGGCGAGGAAGCTCGCCGTCTGGCCGGACCGGGCGATCAGGTTCGGCTCGGCCAGCCGCCGCGCCAGGCCGCGCTCTTCTAGCGCCTTGATGGCAATATCGATCGACACGCCGTTCGACAAAAGCCTGCCGATGATCTCGCCGGTGCCGGCGGCCGGCACTGTACCCGGATCGATCGAGACGTCGCGGCCACCGAGGCCGTAGGCAAAATTGGCGGCGTATTTGGCGCCCAGATCCTGACCCGCCTGGCGGTTGATCTCGACAAAACGGACATTGAGCTGGACCTGCTGCGACGATGAGATGTTGACCGAGTTGATGACCTCCTCGGTGCCGGAAAAGCGCGTTGCGATCTTGTTTGCCTTTTCGGCGGCGACCGCGTCATCCGCCTCGCCCGACAGCACGACCCGGCCATTGGCCGATCCGACCTTGATCCTGGCATCCGGCACGCTGGCCCGAATGGTGCTGGCCAGCTGGTCTGTGTCGAGCGTCACCTCGATGTCGACGGTGCCGACAAGCTGCTTCTTCTCATCGAACAGCGCAATGCCGGTAGTGCCGAGATTGTTGCCGAGCACGTAGAAGGATTTGTCGGTCAGCGGATTGACGTTGGCGATCTCCGGGTCGCCGATGACGATCTGGTAGAAGGCGGCACTGGTCATGATCGTCTTCGGCTTGCCCTTGGCAACCTTGATCGACGCATTCTTGGTCGACGACACATAGACGATGTCGTTGTCAGCTCTCGCCGAGGCGCCGAAAGCCAGCATCGCGGCAGCAGCCAGCGAAGACGCGACAGCCACCGCACGCAAAATGCGCAACCGCCCCATGACCCGATATGTGAACAGCCCGAACATTGTCCCGTCCCTCACCCAGTCCCCACTGGCTTATTTCTGGTCCCGCGAAGGAACCTGGTATTCCTCGGCCTTCGTGCCGCGCGTTACGATGACCGTCTTGAACTTCGGTTTCTCCGGCTCCTTGGTGACGGCGTCGAACACCGAGCCGGCCGCGGCCTGCACATCCGAGGCGACCGATCCGCCGAAGGAGGAGATGGTGGTGACGCCGTTCTTGCCGTCACCGCCTTCGCTGGCGGACCGAAGCGACAGGGACAAGGTGCCGACGGTGCGGGCCAGCGCCACTTTCTGCGCGCCGTCTGTCGTCACCTCTATAGTCACCGAATTGGAAATCTGCGGCGTCGTCTGGCGCTCGTCGGCGCCCTGCCCGACGCTCAGCACCTTGGCATCGGCGACGACGATCTCGGAGGTGATGGTCGAACCGGCGGCCCCTTGCGCATTCTTGGCCACTTCCTGAATTTCGCCGGCATCGCGCGTCAGCACCACGTCCACGCGGTCACCGGGCGTGACGAAGCCGCCGACACCGGCGATCTCATCGGTGCGGATGGTGACCGCCCGCATTCCAGGCGTCATCATGTTGGAGAGTGTCGCGCGGCCGTTCGGACCGGACAGCTTGGTCAGCAGCACCGGTTCGTTGACCTCGATCGGCGACAGCACCACGCGGCTGCCATCGGCAAGCAACGCATTGATGGTGGTGAAGGCGCCCTGCGGCACGGCCTCTTGCGACCACGGGATTTCGCTGAGCTGCGCGCGGTCGAGCGCCATGCCGTAGCGCAATGGGGCATTCGCCACCACGATGGTCTTGAACTCGACCTTCGGCACGACAGGTGCCGGGATCGACGACGTCTTCTCTTCGGAATCGGCCTCGGCCTGGCTTTTGACCCAGAAATCCGCGGCAAAGATCGAGATCGCCCCGAAAACGGCGGCGATGCCGATCATCGATATGGCCTTGCCCCTCACGCCTAAACCCCTGATATCAGCAGTTTCTTGTTTTGTTGGGCTTACGCTAGGCCGCATTGTTAAAGAATCAGGAATCTTGCGCGGCGGCATCGGACCTATTTCCGCCAGCTTGGTTATCGAATGGTTTTGGGTTAAGAGGGATCAGATCCCCGAACGGAACAGGAACCTCGGTCGCTTGGCGCTGAAAAGCGTGGCAGTATCGCGAGGTGATTCGCAGCACCGGACCCTATGGCAGGCATGGACGACAACAACGATCTCTTCGGCAATATGGACAAGCAGCCGCAGCCGGTTCGCACACCGGCGCGCCCGGCGGATCCGCTGGTGCAGGCCACCAAGCGTCCTGCCTCAATCAAGGATGGCAGCGAGGGCTATAGCGCTGCCGACATCGAGGTGCTGGAAGGGCTGGAGCCGGTGCGCCGCCGGCCAGGCATGTATATCGGCGGCACCGACGACAAGGCGATGCACCATCTGTTCGCCGAGGTCATCGACAATTCGATGGACGAGGCGGTAGCCGGCCATGCCACCTTCATCGATGTCGAGCTCTCGGCCGACGGCTATCTCGCCGTGACCGACAATGGCCGCGGCATCCCGATCGATCCGCACCCGAAGTTCAAAAAGCCGGCGCTCGAAGTGATCATGACGACGCTGCATTCGGGCGGCAAGTTCGACTCCAAGGTTTACGAGACATCAGGCGGCCTGCATGGCGTCGGCGTGTCCGTGGTCAACGCGCTGTCGGACCATCTCGAGGTCGAGGTCGCGCGGGGACGCCAGCTCTATCGGCAAAAATTCTCGCGCGGCGTTCCCGTGACCGGCCTGGAGCAACTGGGCGAAATCCACAACCGGCGCGGCACAAAGATCCGATTCCACCCCGACGAGCAGATTTTCGGCAAGGGCGCGGCGTTCGAACCGGCGCGGCTCTACCGCATGACGCGTTCGAAAGCCTATCTGTTCGGTGGTGTCGAGATCCGCTGGACCTGCGATCCGTCGCTGATCAAGGAAAAAGATCAGACACCGGCCAAGGCGGAATTCCATTTTCCCGGCGGCCTGAAGGATTATCTCAAGGCATCGCTCGGCGACGATTTCCAGGTGACTCGCGAAATCTTCGCCGGCAAGAGCGAGAAACAAGGCGGCCATGGCTCGCTCGAATGGGCGGTGACCTGGTTCGGCGGCGACGGCTTCATCAATTCCTACTGCAACACCATCCCGACCGGCGAAGGCGGCACCCACGAGGCCGGCTTCCGCAACGTGCTGACGCGGGGCCTGCGCGCCTATGCCGATCTCGTCGGCAACAAGCGCGCCTCGATCGTGACCTCGGAAGACGTCATGATCTCGGCGGCGGGCATGCTGTCGGTGTTCATCCGCGAGCCGGAATTCGTCGGCCAGACCAAGGACAGGCTGGCGACGATCGAGGCAATTCGAATTGTCGAGACCGCGATCCGCGATCCGTTCGACCATTGGCTGGCCGACAATCCGCAGGAAGCCTCGAAGCTGCTCGAATGGGTGATCGCGCGCGCCGACGAGAGGGTGCGGCGACGGCAGGAAAAAGAGGTGTCGCGCAAGAGCGCGGTGCGCAAACTGCGGCTGCCGGGCAAGCTCGCCGATTGCACGCAGAATGCCGCGGCCGGCGCTGAACTGTTCATCGTCGAAGGTGACTCGGCCGGCGGCTCAGCCAAGCAGGCGCGGGACCGCGCCAGCCAGGCCGTCCTGCCGCTGCGCGGAAAAATCCTCAACGTCGCCAGCGCCGGCAACGACAAGCTCGCCGGCAACCAACAGATTTCGGACCTGATCCAGGCGCTCGGCTGCGGTACGCGTTCGAAGTACCGCGATGAGGATCTGCGCTACGACCGCGTGATCATCATGACCGACGCTGATGTCGACGGCGCCCATATCGCCTCGCTGCTGATCACCTTCTTCTACCAGGAGATGCCGGCGCTGGTGCGTGGTGGCCACCTCTATCTGGCGGTGCCGCCGCTTTACTCGATCAGGCAAGGCGGCAAGGTCGCCTATGCCCGGGATGACGCGCACAAGGATGAGCTCCTGCGCACCGAATTCACCGGGCGCGGCAAGGTCGAACTCGGCCGCTTCAAGGGCCTGGGCGAGATGATGGCGGCCCAGCTCAAGGAAACCACCATGGATCCGAGGAAGCGCACGCTGCTCAGGATCGACGTGATCGACGCCGAGGCGGCGACCAAGGACGCCGTCGATGCGTTGATGGGCACCAAGCCGGAAGCCCGCTTCCGCTTCATCCAGGAACGCGCCGAATTCGCCGAGACGGAAGTGCTGGATATCTAGCCATCAGCCGGTTTAGCTTGCGCTTCTGATATGGAGACCAGCGTGTGATTGCGGCACGGCTGAAAGGCTATTTCGAAACCAGTTTGGCCGACCTGACGCAACCGACGCGGTCGGATTGGATTTTCGCTCTTCGCACCGTTTCAGCCGGGCTGATCGCACTGCTGGCCGCCTACGCCCTAAAACTCGACCACCCGCAATGGGCCATGATGACGGTGTTCATCGTCGCCCAGCCGGTTGCCGGCATGGTGCTGGCGAAGGGCTTCTACCGGCTGCTCGGCACGCTGGTCGGCGGCGTCGCGGCGATCGGCATCACCACCGTATTCGGCACCAACCCCTGGGTGCTGGTGACGGTGCTTGCCGTCTGGATCGGCATCTGCACCTTCGTCTCGTCGCTGCTGCGCAATCCGGAAGCCTATGGCGCCGCGCTCGCCGGCTACACCGCAATGATCATCGGCCTGCCCGCCTTCGGACAACCGCATCTCGTCGTCGACCTCGCGGTCGCGCGATGTGCCGAGATCGTGCTTGGCATTGTCTGCGCCGGCCTGACCAGCCGCCTGATCCTGCCAAAACTGGCCAGCGACGCCATCGTCTCGCGCCTGAAACGCTGTATCCTTGATCTTGCCACCTATGCCGGCGGTGCGTTCTCCGGCGGCGACCCGGCAACGCTGTCCACGCTGCACCGAAAGCTGATCACTGATGCCCAGACGCTCGGCGAGATGCGCGCCTATGCCAGGCTCGAGGCGCCGAGCTTCGCGCCGCGCGCCCATCCAGTCCGTCGCACCATCGGACAGCTGCTCTCGGCCCTGTCGGCGGCACGCGCGCTGCATTCGCACGCCGCCCCGAAGAATGCGGCGCTCATCCCGGTGCGCTCGGAACTGCAGTCGCTGGTCAGCGAGCTGGCGACCAAGCCCGGCGCGCTGGACGATACGGCGCTGTGGGTGGCTCGGCTCGATGCGATTTCCGGAAACGCCCGGCAAATGCCAGATGCCTCGACCGACCAGGGCGACGACAGGGTCGGCACCATCACCCGCCTGACCATCGCCGCCGATTTCGCCGAGGCGCTCAAGCAGGTGCTGCGCGGCCTCGACGCCCTGCGCGCGCCTGCCACGCGCCTGGCCAGGGGCAGCAAGCAGCCTGCGCTGGTGGTGCATCGCGATTACGCCGGCGCATCGCGTAACGCCTTGCGTGCTGCCCTTGCCACGCTGCTGGTCGCGGCCTTCTGGTTGACGACGAAATGGTCGGAAGCGGCCGGCACGGTCATCCTCGTTGCTGTCGTATCGAGCCTGTTTGCTGCTCGCCCCGACCCTGTGCAGGTCGCCTGGGGTTTCTTCAAGGGAACGCTGCTCGCTTTGCCCTTTGCCTTTCTCGTCGGCCAGATCGCGCTGCCCGCTTTGCCGGGCTTCGGCTGGTTCATGCTGTTTGTCGTGCCCATCCTTGTACCGACGGCGCTGGTCATGGCCAATCCACGCTATGTCGGCGTGGCGACGGCCTTCGCCATCAACTTCCTCGCCTTCCTGAGCCCGCACCAGGCGATGACCTACGATCCCGTACCCTTCTTCGCCGGGTCGGCGTCGATCCTGGTCGGCATCCTGCTGGCGATCGGTGTCTTCATCGTCGTGCTGCCAGCCGATCCGTGGCTCGCGGCCAACCGCATCGTGCGCGCCATGCGCGAGGATCTGGCGCGGCTTTGCCTGCATGAGCGGGTGCCGAGGCGCTCGGCCTTCGAGAGCCTCGCCTATGACCGCATCAACCAGCTGATGCCGCTGGTGCAGAACGCCGGCAGGAAGGGCGATGCGGTTCTGGGCGGCGGCGTCGCGGCCGTCACGGTCGGTCTGGAGATACTGCGGCTGCGCGATGCGAGCCAAGGCCATGCCATTCCATCCGAGACCGCGCTTTCGATCGCCAACTTCCTGAGGGGACTGGCGCGCGAACTGCTTTTCCGCGCCCGCGGCGATCCACAGACCTCGACCGTCGCCGTCGCCCGGCAGTACGCAGCGAACATCGCCGAGCGAAACGGCACCGGCGAATTGCTGCAAATCGCAGCATCGCTGCGCATCATCGCCGCGGCGATGGAGGATTTCCCGGACTTTTTCGCGAGGGATAAAGGCTAAGCCGCCGCTATCGCCAGTGCGTGGCCGCGTGCGTTTTCGCGCAGCGCTTCGAGATGGATCGACTTGACCAGCGTGGCAAGATCGCCTTCCGCGGACTGCCCGCCCACTTCCTTGAGCATCAGCCAGCTGACCTCTTGCACACCGGCGACGCGCTTGCCGTTGGCGACCTCGCGCCAGATCTTCAGCGCGCGCAGGATGATGGCATGGGTGACTGCGGCGAGGCCGGCGCTGCGGAACAACGCCTGCAACGCCACGTCGTGCCCGCCGGCCAGCAGCGCCCTCACCCGTTGTTCGGACTGCTGGCTGAGCGCGACCAGCGCCGAGCCGAAGAAATCGACCTTGCCATGCGCGATGGTGCGGATCAGAAAGCTCGCGGTAAGGTCGCCGCGCAGCCTGAGATGCTCGATCAGGGCCGCATGTTCTTCCTGGCGCGTGCCTTCTATCAGCGTCACCGAAGCCTTGACGCAGGCGTCGCGCATGACGCGGTCGGCTCGCGCCGCGCCCATCATCGCCATCACCAGTGGCGACGTTTTCAACATTTCGCCGAGCTTGACGAGCAGCATATGCCGACAGTCGGCCGGCAGCCTGATATCCGATATCAGCGCCTCGCGCACCAGCGGCAGGTGCCCATGCCGTTCGGCCATGCGGCGGAAGCTGAGCGAGGCGATGTCGGCGCCGCTGTTGGCGAGCAGCACGGCGCAGGCGTCCGCCTCGCCGATCTCGGCGATGGCCGCCGACAGCGCCATCGAGACGAGTGGCCGGTCGGCGATCAATTTCTGTGTCGCCTTCGGACTTGAGGCCACGCGGTTGATCAGGTCGGCGTCGGTGAGCAGCGGCGAGCGCGCCAGCACCACGCCGGCGACTTCCGGCTGGTCGGAGGCCAGCACGCTGATGATCTGCATTGGCGCGTGGTGGCTCATCGACAGCGCCTCGGCCATCGCCAGCCGCACCTTCGACGAGGCATCGTCGAGCAATAGCGTCAGCGCCGCCTCGGCGGCGCAACGGTCCTCGAAAGGCAATTCGGAATTGATATAGGCCCGGGCCAGAGCGCTCGCCGCCGCTGCACGCTCCGACACCTTGGCCGTGTAGATCCATTTCAGGAAATGCGAAACAACAACCATGCCCGTCTGCTTACGCCCCTTGTCAGAAGCTTCTGACCCCACTGACGACCGTAGGCAGAATTGGTTTACGAACCGTTCACCATGTTCATTAACTGGCTTGCGAGGCTGATTTGCAGCGCCTATCACCGTCAAGCACCTGAGGAGAAAGAAATGGCCGGGCTTTATCTCGAAGAGTTCGTTGTCGGCCATGTCTTCCAGCACACGCTGCGCAAGACCGTTACCGAAAGCGACAACATGCTGTTTTCGGTAATGACGCTGAACCCGCAGCCGCTGCATATCGACTTCGATTTCGCCGCCAAGAGCGAATGGGGCAAGCCGCTGGTCAACTCGCTGTTCACGCTCGGCTTGATGATCGGCATTTCGGTCAATGACATCACAGTCGGCACTACGGTCGCCAATCTCGGCATGAAGGAGACCGTGTTTCCGCATCCGGTCTTTCATGGCGACACCATCCGGGTCGAGACGACAGTCATCTCGGTGCGCGAATCCAGGTCGAAACCCGATCGCGGCATCGTCGAATTCGAGCATCGCGCCTACAACCAGCATGGCGATCTCGTCGCCAAATGCACCAGGCAAGCGATGATGCTGAAGAAGGCGATCTGACGCATGCGTTCGCTGCTGTTCGTCCCTGGCGATTCCCAGAGGAAACTGGAAAAAAGTTTTGGTGCCGGCGCCGACGTGATCATCGTCGACCTCGAAGATTCCGTGGCGCCGCACAACAAGGCGCTGGCGCGCGAGGTGGCGGCGCGCTTCATCCTGGAACGCAGGGCGCAAACCAGTTCAGCCATCTATGTCAGGGTCAATGACCTCACGACCGGGTTGACGGATGACGATCTGGCGGCGTTGGTGCCGTCACGACCCGACGGCATCATGCTGCCCAAGTCGAACAGCGGCCAGGATGTGCAGCATCTGTCGGCAAAGCTCAGGGTGCGCGAGGCCGAAAATGGCTTGGCCGACGGCGCGATCAAGATCCTGCCGATCATCACCGAAACGCCGGCAGGCGTGCTGGCGGCGGCGACCTATGCCGGGACAAGTGCGCGGCTTGCCGGCCTCACCTGGGGCGCTGAAGACCTGTCGGCGGAGATCGGTGCGCGCAGCGTCCGCGACGAGCATGGCCGCTACACGGACGTGTTCCGCCACGCTCGCACCATGACCATACTTGCCGCCGGTGCGGCGGAGGTCGCGGCGATCGACACTGTCTTCCCGAATTTTCGCGACATAGCGGCTTTCGAAGTGGAATGCACGGAGGCCGAGCGCGATGGCTTCACCGGCAAAATGGCGATCCATCCCGATCAGGTGCCGGTCATCAACGCCGCCTTCACGCCGTCGGCCGAGGCCGTGAGACAATCGGCAGCAATCGTCGCCGCGTTCGCGGCAGCGGGAAATCCCGGCGTCGTCGGCATTGACGGCAAGATGTACGACCGACCGCATCTGCGGCTGGCCGAACGGCTTCTGGCGCGCGCAAAAGCGGCAGGTGTTTCCGCCTGAGCGCCTGCTACCAAACCAATGGGATCAGGCGGTAACGGACCCGGGCCACATAGTCGTCATAGCCGCGCAGGCCGGTGCGAAGCGTCTTCTCTTCAATGAAGGTGCGGATGGCCAGGAGAACGACGATCACGAGTACCGACGCCAGCCCCCACCAGGAACCAAGCAGAAGTGCAGTGCCGGCGAAGAAAAGGATGGCGCCGGCGTACATCGGATGGCGGACGTAGCTGTAAGGCCCCGTGGAGATCACACGTTGTCCGCGTTCATCCTGGATCTTCACCACGGGCGCCGCGAAACTGTTCTCCAGCATCGTCAGATAGCAGATCCAGATTCCGAGCAGCAGGACGAGCGCGCCGACCACCTGCACCCAGACGGGAACCACGGACCAGCCGAAACGGACGTCGAACCCCATGAATATCTGCGAACCAAAGATGGCGAACAGTAGTATGGACAGCAGGACCTTGTCGGCCGTGTCCTGATTCTTCTGGATAGGAGAACTCAACCGCTCATTCATCAGGCCGGGATCGCGCCTTGCCAGCGCCACGCCCAAGGTGAGACTGAGCCCCACCATCCCCACCAGATAGACCCAGGCCCCCGGCCAGCGCAGCGTGCCGGCCGACAGGAAGAGCAAGGCGCCCATGGCGCCAAACCAGACGAATGTTTGGAGGACCAATTTCGCGATCATGATCGACCTTTCATGATATCCGCTCACTGCACTGGCAATTTCAGACCATTGGTCTACCATACCGACCAGCGGTCTGTAATTCAAGCGAACTGTGCAGAAGGTTCATCATGCCCCGTGTCATCAAGCATCCAGAGTTCAGGCGAGAAGAGCTTCTGGACCATGCCCAGACCCTTTTCCTGACGCAGGGCTATGACAAAGCGAGCCTCAACGACGTGATTGCGTCCGCCGGCGTCTCGAAGGGCGCCTTCTATCACTACTTCCCCTCCAAGGAGGCTCTTCTGGAAGCATTGGCCCATCGCTTTGCAAGACAGGCACTGGCTGGGGTGCAAGACATAATCGACGATCCGGACCTAGACCCGCTTGGCCGCCTGAATGGCCTGCTCAGCCAGTCGCGGCGGGCAAAGATCGAGACCGCGCCCGAAGCTTGGACTCTTTTCGAGACGATGTTTCGGCCTGAGAATCTGGTGCTTTTCCACCGTATCAATCTGGCCGCCAGCGCGTCGTTTTCACCTCTGCTGGTCAAGATCATCAGGCAAGGGATCGAAGACGGCACTTTCAGGACCTTCGATCCGGAAGGTGTTGCCGACATCGTCATGCAGTTCGGCATGGCCACGCATGACGTCGTTGCCAAGGCAATTGCCGGCGGCAGCGACGCCGACATGGAGATCGCGATCGAGGCCCTGGAGAAACGCGTCAGGCTCTACGAGATCGCTCTCGACCGCATACTGGGCCTGCCCGATGGAAGCATCCGGATCGGCGAGCCCGGCTATGTGCGCACCGTCATGACGGCCAGGCGGCGAAAGAGTGCCGGCAAGGCGCTGGCCAAGCCTGATATCTAGTCCTTGTCCCAGCGCGGCCGGCGCATCGAAAACACCTCGTCGACGCTGGCATAATCCATATAGCCGAGACGGGCGACATTGCCGGCCTTGGTGATGTCGAACAGGCCGTCTGTCAGGAAGGCGTCGTTGATGTGCACGCCGACCACTTCACCGGCAACAATCACAGCGCTTGTCGGCGATCCGTCCAGCGCCTTTGGCCGAAAGACTTCCGTCACCCGGCATTCGAGCGCGGCCGGCGCTGCCGCCACGCGCGGCGGCGCCACCAGCCGAGACGGCGCCATGGCAAGATCGGCATAGACGAACTCGTTGACGCCGCGCGGAGCATTGACCGATGTGCGGTTCATCTTCTCCGCGAGATCGCGGCTGACGAGATTGGCGACGAACTCGCCTGTCTCCTGGGCGAAGGAGGCGCTGTCCTTCTCGCCTTCGGAGGAGAACCAGACGATGAAAGGCCGCGTCGAAACGGCATTGAAGAAGGAGTATGGCGCGAGGTTGATCTCACCAGCCCTGTTCAGTGTCGAAATCCAGCCGATCGGACGCGGCGCCACGATCGCCTTCGAAGGGTCATGCGGCAGGCCGTGGCCCTTTGAGGGTTCGTAGAACATTCAGCCCGCCCACGGCCCCGAATAGTCACTGTACAGCTTTGCCGGATCGGGCCGGGGCCGCTCCGGTGCCGGGCCGGCATAGGAGCCGATATGGATGAAGCCGATGACCCGCTCCTGCGGCGCCAGCCCCAGCAGCGCCCTGCCCTCCGGCACATCCGAATACCAGTTGCTGATCATGTTGGTGCCATAGCCCAGCGCATTCGCTGCTATCATCAGGTTCATCGCCGCCATGCCGCCCGACAGGAACATTTCCCATTGCGGGATTTTTGGATTCTCCCTGGGAATCGACACAACGCCGATCACCAGTGGCGCGCGCGAGAATCGCGCCAGTTCCTGGTTGCGGCGGCCTTCGGACAAGGGACCTTCCCGCTGCTCTGCAAGCGCTGCCAGTTGGCTGCCGATCTCGACGCGGGCGTCGCCACGGTAGAGGATGAAGCGCCAGGGCTCCAACCGGCCATGGTCGGGCACCCGGGAGGCAGCGGCGATCATCGTGGCGATCTCCGCATCGCTCGGCGCCGGCTCCTTCAAATCGGGGATCGGTGCGGAGTTTCGGGTGAGCAGGAAGTCGATGATCGGCGACGCCATGGGCGCAAGTCTCCTGGACATTCTGTTTTGAGCTGAAGCGCACCATCGGGGATTCGGGCGGCTCGGGCATTGGCGCGGGATACGCCGGAGGGAAGAGTCGTTTCAACTCTTAAGCCTTGAAATTGCCACCGCCATGGGCTTCAACGCAAGGCATGTTTGAGGGGACTGTCCGTCTTTTCCTGGTCTGGCTCGGCGCGCTGATATTCATGGCGCCGGTTTCGCTTGCCGTGGCGCAGAACGTCGACGGTGTCACCGACCTGAAGCTTCCGGGAATTTCGAGCTACGCGACGCCGAAAGGCGAGACGTCACTGGCGCTGAGCGGCGGCGGCGCCATCACATTGTCCGCCCAACTAACCGACAAGGGTTCCGACATCACGCGCGGCATCGTCTGGCGGGTTTTCAAGCCCGAAGCCGTCAACGGCAAATTGCCGATGGTTGCCTCCTCCCATGGCGGCACCGCCGTCTTCCAGCTCGAACCCGGCAGCTATCTGGTTCACGCCTCCTACGGCCGGGCCGGCGCCACCAAGCGCATCACTGTCGGCAAGGACGCCAAGCGCGAAAGTCTCGTGCTCGACGCCGGCGGCCTCAAGCTCGACGCAGTGCTGTCCGGCGGCGTGCGCATTCCACCAAAGAAGCTGCGATTTTCGATCTACGAAGGCACCGCCGAGGCCAATGGCGACCGCGCGCTGATCATTCCCGATGTCGAGCCCAACAGCGTCGTGCGGCTCAACGCCGGCATCTATCACGTCGTCTCGACCTATGGCGCAGTCAACGCGGTCATCCGCTCCGACATCCGTGTCGAGGCCGGCAAGCTGACCGAAGCCACCGTCGAGCACCACGCCGCCGAGATCACCATGAAGCTGGTGCGCGAAACCGGTGGCGAGGCGATCGCCGACACATCCTGGTCGCTGCTCAACGAATCGGGCGATCCGATCAAGGAAACCGTCGGCGCCTTCGCCTCGATGGTGCTGGCCGAGGGCGACTACACCATCATCGCCAAGAACCGCGACCGCATCTATCAGAAGGATTTTACGGTCGTGGCCGGGCAGAACCAGGAGATCGAGGTTCTGGCCACCGAGGCCGCGGCGATGGATCCCGAAGAAGGCGCGGACTAACCTTCCGCGGCAGGTTTCCTGTTTTCAGGCTGCCATCTTGGTCCGCGCTGGCAGGAACGGAATCCGGCGGCGCGCCACGATTGGCGCCAGATCGAACACGCCGCGATACAGCCGGTCGAGCAATGCCTTGCGGTCGCGCAACGGCTCCAACTCGCTCCAGCTCAGCACATCGCCGACGCGCACGTCTATCGCCTTGCCGGACAGCCGCGCGAATTCGTGGATGAGCAGCGACGTGCGCAGCGTCAGCGAGGCCTTGCCGACGAATTTCGCCACCCGGCCGTCGCGCTCGGCCATGTTCATCGGCCCGCTGACCAGATGGAACAGCCTGCCGTTCTGCCCGGAAAAATGCATCGGGATGACCGACGCCCTGGCGTCCTGGACGAGACGGGCGGGAAACATCTTCCACGGCAAGTCGCGTGCCTGGCCAAAGCCCTTCGGCGCGGTGGCGACACCGCCGGCCGGAAACACCACGATGGTGACGCCTTCCTTCAACAGCCGCACCGCCTCATGGCGCACGGCCATGTTGTTCTTCAGCGCGTCCTTGGTCTCGGAAAAGTCGATTGGCAGCGAGTAAGGCTCCATCTCGCGGATCTTGAGCAGGTCCTTGTGAATTATCACCCGGAACGGGCGTCCGAGCTGCTCGACCAACGACAGCACGGCAATGCCGTCACCAATGCCGAACGGATGATTGGCGACGATCACCAGCGGCGTGTTCGGCAACTGTGCCGGCGGCCACTGATCCGATGTCCGCACGCGGACGTCGATCAGTTCGAGCATACGGCTGAACACGCGTTCGCCTGTCGGCACGACCTGGCGGCGCCAGAAATCATAAAGTGCTGTGTAGCGGTCGCGGCCCGACAGGCCTTCGACCGAATGAATGAACCAGCGTGTCAGCGCCGGCTGGCGCGGATTGGCATAGGAAAGCTCGGGAAAGGGTCGTTCGCGCAATTTCAGCTTGAGCATGAGGGCTCGTTACAAGGTCGGCGTGACAGGGATATGAAGTAACCGATGTTCCGCCCCCACCGGCACTGGCCCGATGAGGTCAAGGCGCGGAGGCGAGAGCGTCTTGGCGGCCCGACGGTGGTTTGCTACACGAATCTCATGATCATACGACCAGAAAACGCCCATGACATTGCAGAAATCCGCGCGCTGGTCACCACCGCTTTCGACGGTGCGCCATACAGCGCTGGAACGGAGGGAGCCATTGTTGACGCCCTGAGAGCGGGAGGCGCGTTGACGGTTTCCTTGGTGGCAGAACAAGAGTGGTGAGATCGTTGGTCATGTCGCCTTCTCTTCAGTCAAGATCGACGGCACCGAAGTCAATTGGTACGGTCTCGGGCCAGTTGCAGTGCGACCTGACCGACAGCGGCAAGGCGTCGGTGTTCAGCTAATAGAAGCTGGACTTGACCGGATAAAATCGCTTGGCGCGGCTGGATGCGTGGTTCTAGGCGATCCCGGCTACTATTCCCGATTTGGGTTCAAGGCCGACCCCAGTCTGAGGTTTCCAGACGTTCCGCCGGAGTATTTCCAATGTTTGGATTTTGGCCCTGACGCTCGGCAAGGCGTCGTCCTTTATCATCCGGCTTTTTACGGAGCCTAATCCACTTCACAAGGCGTGGTGGTCGCGTCTTCAAGGCAGCGCGTCCTGGCAATCAACCCGATGGTCGCCGACAAGGTGTGAAGGACATACCGCCTACTATGAAAATGGCGGTGGATCGCTCCACCGCCATTTGGTCGAAACCATGCCAATCAAGCCGCGCGTTTGCGCCGGCGGTCGGGTGTAACAGCTTCCTCGGTCAGTTGCGCGATCGCCTGGTCGAGGCCAAGCGATTCCTGGTCGCGCGAGCCCAGCCGGCGCATGTTGACGGTCTGCTCTTCCGCCTCGCGCTTGCCGCAGACGAGGATGACCGGAACCTTGGCTAGGCTGTGCTCGCGGACCTTGTAGTTGATCTTCTCGTTGCGCAGATCCGCTTCCGCCAACAGCCCTGCGGCCTTCAGCTTTGCCACCACCTCGGTCGCATAGCCGTCGGCATCCGACGTGATCGTCGCCACCACCACCTGCAGCGGCGCGAACCACAGCGGGAAATGGCCGGAATAGTTCTCGATCAGGATGCCGAGGAAGCGCTCCATCGAGCCGCAGATCGCGCGGTGCACCATCACAGGCTGCTTCTTCTCGGAATCGGAGCCGATATAGAAGGCGCCGAACCGTTCCGGCAGGTTGAAGTCGACCTGCGTCGTGCCGCACTGCCATTCGCGGCCGATGGCATCCTTGAGCACATATTCGAATTTCGGGCCGTAGAAGGCGCCCTCGCCCGGATTGATCGAGGTCTTGATGCGATTGCCGGACCGTGTCCTGATCGTCTCCAGCACGCTCCCCATGATCGCCTCGGCATGATCCCAGGCTTCGTCGGTGCCGACGCGTTTATCGGGCCGCGTCGACAGCTTGACGCTGATTTCGTCAAAACCGAAATCAGCATAGGTCGACAGGATCAGATCGTTGATGCGCAAGCACTCCGCGGCCAGCTGCTCCTCGGTGCAGAAGATGTGCGCATCGTCCTGCGTGAAGCCGCGAACGCGCATCAGCCCGTGCAGCGCGCCCGACGGCTCGTAGCGGTGCACATTGCCGAATTCCGCAAGCTTTACGGGAAGATCGCGATAGGACTTCAACCCATGCTTGAAAATCTGCACATGGCCCGGACAGTTCATCGGCTTCAGCGCGAAGACCCGGTCGTCATCGGTGTCGTCGCCGGCGACCGTCACCTTGAACATGGCGTCGCGATACCAGCCCCAATGGCCTGACGTCTCCCACAGGCTCTTGTCGAGCACCTGCGGCGCGTTGACCTCCTGATAGCCCTGCTCGTCGAGGCGGCGGCGCATGTAGTTGACCAGGTTCTGGAACATCTTCCAGCCCTTGGCATGCCAGAAGACGACGCCCGGTCCCTCTTCCTGGAAATGGAACAGGTCCATCTCGCGGCCGATCTTCCTATGGTCGCGCTTCTCGGCCTCCTCCAGCATCATCTGGTAGGCTTCGAGCTGCGCCTGATCAGCCCAGGCCGTGCCGTAGATGCGGGTCAGCATCGGGTTGTTCGAATCACCGCGCCAATAGGCGCCGGCCACCTTCATCAGTTTGAAGGCATTGCCGATCTGCCCGGTCGAGGCCATGTGCGGGCCACGGCAGAGGTCGAACCAGTCGCCCTGCGCGTAGATCTTGAGATCCTGATCCTCGGGAATGGCGTCGATCAACTCCAGCTTGTAGCGTTCGCCCTTGTCGGCAAACACTTTTTTCGCCTTGTCGCGCGACCAGACTTCCCTGGTGAACGGCTTGTTGCGCGCGATGATCTCACGCATCTTCTTCTCGATCACCGGAAAATCGTCGGGCGTGAACGGCTCGTTACGGGCGAAGTCGTAGTAGAACCCGTTCTCGATCACCGGCCCGATGGTCACCTGCGTTCCCGGCCATATCTCCTGCACGGCTTCCGCCAGCACATGGGCCGCGTCGTGGCGGATCAGCTCCAGCGCGCGCGGGTCGTCGCGGGTGACGATCTCGACCTTGCCGGACTTGCCGAGCGGATCGCTGAGATCGCGAACCGTGCCGTCGATCGCATAGGCGACCGCCTTCTTGGCCAGCGATTTGGAGATCGATTCGGCGAGGCCAGCACCGGTCATCGCCGCGTCATATTCGCGGACGGAGCCATCGGGAAATGTCAGGGAAACGGAATTCAGCATATATATCTCCTATCCAGTCCCGCAAACGAGCGCGGGTGGTTGAAATGCATGTCGCCCAAAAGTGTATGGCGGTTTTGGGTTACGACATGCATAGGGAAAAGCCGGATGCGTCCGGCAGCGGCTGTCTTTTATGGACAGATTCCGCCGCCGTAAAGCCCGGCTCAAATGTCAGCGTTCATTTGATGAGGAGCGGCAAATCCTTCAGGAACGCAGCCCGGGTCTTGAGGCCCTTTGGCATGTCCGTACGGTTGGCATCGACGACAAGCCGCGCAAAGACGATCTGGCGGCCATCCTTGTTCGCCCATCCGACGAACCAGCCAAGCGAGCGCTTGTCCTGGACCTTGTCGGCGTCGTTGCGCAGCCTGGTGCTGCCGGTCTTGCCTTGCACCGTCCAATCCCCGGCCTGGAAGGTCGGGATGATGGCTGATGTCATGTCGTAGGCCTTGGCCGAGACAGGCAGCTTGCGGGCCAGCAGCTTGCGCAGGAATTCGACCTGCTCGACCGGCGTGATCTTGAGCGAGGAATTCACCCAGGACTTGGTCAAACCATCATTCTTGCCGGGATTACCGGAAACATCGGCATTGCCGTAGTCGAATTTCGAGACATAACCGGCAAAACTCTCAGACCCAAGCCGGCGGGTGATTTCCCGGGAAAACCACAGGATCGAATCTCGCTCCCAGACCACCGGATCGACGGTCTTCTGATCCCGCTTCACCGCGCTGAATTCAGGCTTGTAATCCCAGCTCGGCGTGTGCTCGTCGCTCAGGATCCCGCTGTCATAGCCGATCAGCGACAACGGCACCTTGAACGTCGACGCCGGGCTGAACCGCTGGTCGCACACCCCGTCCTGGTAAAGCGTCTTGCCGCTCGCCGCATCGGCGATCACCGTGCACTGCACGTCCCCCAGCGGCGCCGATTGCGCGCGCAACGGAAATCCCAGCAGCCAGGCGAGCAGGAACAGTATCCCGGCAAAGATGAAGGGAAGACGGTCGAAATTGCGCATTTGTCTGCTCGCTCAAGAGGGGGGTTCGCGAGCGGCTTAGCGAGGTCTCTTGTCTCGATTTTGTCTCAAATGCGCAGTCTTTGTGCAGGCTGTTGTTAACCCTACCGGATCGTAAACGGGCAGAGCCGCCGGTACCTGACCGACGCGATCACCCCTGCGCTTCGCCGCGCTTGCTGCCGATCCGCCAGTACCGCCATGGCGTGAACCAGACATAACGATCCTCCAGCACCTCCGGCACGCGGTCGATGCCATGCGTGCCGAATGGCCCGCAGCGCAGCACACGGAACAATCCCATCCAGCCGCCGGCCCACAGGCCATGGCGGGCGATCGCCTCATGGGCATATTCCGAACAGGTCGGCAGATGCCGGCAGGTATTGCCGACAAAGCCCGACAGCGTCAGCTGATAGAGGCGCACGAGCGACGTGCCGAGGAGACGGCCCGGCGTCTTGCGCCATGGACCGGGCCAGTTGCGGCCGCGTTTCGGCGGCCTGGCGATATGCGCATGCCCATGCTGGTCGCGCACCACAGTCTCCGTATCGCGTTTCCCAGGCGATAGATGTGAGCTTCCACTGGAGAACGCAATCCCCACTCCTTGTGCGCACTCAGTCGTCACGGGCGGAACGGCGAAACGGCTGCCTGTCAGGCGAAGACGCCCACCGGCCACGACTGGTCGGCTCTTCGTAACGCTTTTCATGCTGTCTTCTGTCACGCCATTGAAACGTTGCGATCCGCATGACATCGCCAAAGATGCTCAGCAACTGGATCATGGTCGGTCTCCTTTGACATGGATTAGACCGCCGCTGGCCTTCGCCTTCAAACGAGTATAATTTCCACTTCGGATAATCCTGGGTTATGCGAAATGAAGCGTGGGCGCCTGCCGCTGACGGCATTGAGGAGCTTCGAGGCGGCGGGCCGGCATCTGAGCTTCAGCCGGGCCGCCGAGGAGCTTTTCGTCTCGCAGGCGGCGATCAGCCGGCAGATCCGGGAACTCGAAACCTTCCTGCGCCAACCCTTGTTCGAACGTCACCATCGCCGTGTCGAACTGACCGACACCGGGCGGCGTCTGCTGGAGCAGCTTGTCAGAAGTTTCGACGCCATCGATACCTTGCTTGGAGAACTGGTGGCGACACCGGCGCAGTCCGTGGTCCGCGTCAGTGTCGAGCCGTCGCTTGCATCCGTGTGGCTGGTGCCGCGGCTCAACCGGTTTCGCCAATTGCGGCCTGACATCGACGTCTCGCTCGAGGTCGACCCAAGGCTGATCGAGTTCCGCAGCGATCAGCCGGAGCTTGCCTTGCGCTTCAGCGCGCATGCCACCTCGTGGCCGCGCAGTCAGGCTGAGCGGCTTGCCTCGACGGTCGATTCGCCGGTCCTGTCGCCGGCGCTGCTTGCCTCTGGCCCTGCCCTCGACAGGCCGATCGATCTTGGTCGCTACACGCTCTTGCACGAGGAGAACCGCCAGGGCTGGGCGCGCTGGTTCGAAGCGGCCGGCGTGCCCGCCGACGCCATACCGGCGCGCGGGCCGATGCTGGCGGATGCGTCGCTTTCAAAGCAGGCCGCCTTGCTCGGACATGGCGTGGCCTTGGGCGATCTCTTGCAGATCGGCGCGGAAATCGCATCCGGCGCGCTGGTCAAGCCGTTCGACATCGACGTCGCATCCGGCGCCTATTGGCTGGTGGCCAGAAACTTGCGCGACCTCTCGGAACCGGCCGCCGCGTTCGCCGACTGGCTCAGAAGCGAATTTGCCGAAAGCAGGCGGGTGCTGGAAGCGCAGGCTTGAACCTTCCGGCCGGGCCCGCTACTTGGCCTTCTTGCGGTATTTTTCGAAGAGTTTGTCGAGCGTATCCGCGGCCGGAAGCTCGCCCGGTGAGTCTTCTCCCGGGTTGAATGTGAGGATGACATCGCGCCACATATTAGTGGGCAGCATATGATGTCAGCCTGGGAAATGGCGCGCAGCGTGCGATGGCCCGGACAGCGGACTCGGCAACCTTGTCCGGCGGCGTCGTCACAGGACCGAGGATTTTTGGCGGGCCTGCGAGTGACCCGTCCTTGTTCAGACTGATCTGGACGCGTGCAATGCTGTGGGTGTTTGCAGGCATGTTCCAACAATGCTGGATTGCCTTCATGAGATAGTCGCCGATATCGCGCTCGACCGCTACGTCTGCCCGGCTCGGGGTCCCGCCCAACGCGAGTGAGCCAGCAAGGCTCCCGGCAAACACCAGGCTTTGGTAGCCAAACCCCAAGGTCAGGCCGCTTCTTCGGCGCGCTTCTTCTCGATCTGGCCGATGGCGTCGACCACGGCATCGAAAGTCAGCATGGTCGAAGCGTGCCGCGCCTTGTAGTCGCGCACCGGCTCCAGATATCTGAGGTCGGCGAAGCGACCGTCCGGCGGGGCGCCATTTTCCTTGAGCATCTTCAGCATGGTGTCGCGCACCGCGCGCAATTCCTCAGCACTCGCGCCGACGACATGCTGCGCCATGATCGATGACGACGCCTGGCCGAGCGCACAGGCTTTCACGTCATGGGCAAAGTCCGTGACCAGGCCGTCCTGCATCTTGAGGTCGACGGTGACCGTGGAACCGCATAGCTTGGAGTGAGCCTTGGCGGTCGCGTCAGGATGATCGAGACGGCCGATGCGGCCAATGTTCCCGGCAAAACCGAGAATTTTCGCGTTGTAGACCTCGTTTATCATTATTTTCCAATCCGTCGCCGCCAAGCGAACAGCGATTGCCGCTGTCGTGTCTTCCTTTCGCTCGCTATGACCTTATATAATGCTGGCAGTCCGGTATCGACAAGAACGACGAAAGCCAATGTCCTTGCCGGGAAGTTCACGCCACTTACGGGGCTGGAAACGGGGCGAGTTTCCGACACCGAAAGGTCGTGGTCCGTTCAACTCGTTCCTCCGCCGAGAGGGACTACGGGAGACGCCTTTATGGATGCCGTCATCAAGAAGCTCATGCCACAGTCAGCCTATATGGAAAAGCCGGTCACCGACCGGCCAAGCGAAGCCGAAGTCGAAGCCGCCGTGCGCACGCTTTTGCGCTGGACCGGCGACAATCCGGACCGCGAAGGGCTGGTCGACACGCCGAAGCGGGTGGCAAAGGCCTATCGCGAAATGTTCGGCGGCTACGACATGTGCCCGGCGGACGAGCTCGGCCGCACCTTCGAGGAGGTCGCCGGCTACGATGACCTGGTCATCGTCAAGGACATAACATTCCATTCGCATTGCGAGCACCACATGGTGCCGATCATCGGCAAGGCACATGTCGGCTATCTGCCGGATGGCAAGGTTGTCGGCCTGTCCAAGATCGCCCGCGTCGTCGATATCTTCGCCCACCGCCTGCAGACCCAGGAGGCGCTGACGGCGCAGATCGCCGGCGTCATCCAGGACGTGCTCAATCCGCGCGGCGTCGCCGTCATGATCGAGGCCGAGCACATGTGCATGGCCATGCGCGGCATCCGCAAGCAGGGTTCAACTACGCTGACCTCGACCTTCACCGGCGTCTTCAAGGATACGCCCGAAGAGCAGGTTCGTTTCGTGACCATGGTGCGTGGCGGCGGGATCTGAATGGCCCTCGCCGGCCATCAGACCATGATCCCGAAAAGTGGAGACCGGTTTTCGGACAAGATCATGGTCAACGAGGAAAATGGACCGGCGATGTCGGCACTGGAATTTCCAAAAGCTCCGTCGGACAAGAAAGCGCTCGAGGAAGGCGCGGTGTTCTCGCCGCGCTTCGATGCAGCCGGGCTGGTCACGGTCGTCGTCACCGATGCCGGAGACGGCATGCTGTTGATGGTTGCGCATATGAATGCGCAAGCACTGGCACTGACGCTGGAGACCGGCATCGCCCACTACTGGTCGCGCTCGCGCAACGTGCTTTGGAAAAAGGGCGAAACATCAGGCAATTTTCAGCATGTCGTCGAGATGCTCACGGATTGTGACCAGGATGCCATATGGTTGCGCGTCAAAGTGTTGGGCCACGACGCAACCTGTCACACCGGCCGGCGTTCATGCTTTTATCGGACGGTGGGGCTGGTCGATGGCAAGGGGACGCTTGCCGGCGACGGCAGCAAGCCGCTGTTCGATACGGAAAACACGTATCGGAAACCACCAGCTTGAACCTTCTGCCTGACACCAACCACACAGATTCATCATTTCGATACGGCCCGCTCGTATAGTAGCCGTGGGACAAGGGAGATCATGATGCTCGAGTGGGCGTCATTGCGTAACAGACCAGATGTCAGGGAGGCCAACGGCCTATCCTCGTCAGGCGGCGCGTCCGAAACGAACTCCCAGAAGAAAACAGCCATTTCGCTCGCCTTGGGTGGCGGTTGCGCCCGCGGCTGGGCGCATATCGGCGTGCTGCGCGCGCTCGACGAAGCCGGCATCGAAGTGTCGATGATCGCCGGCACCTCGATCGGCGCGTTGGTCGGCGGCTGCTATCTCGCCGGCAAACTGGACGAGCTCGAAGAATTCGCCCGCAGCCTGACCAAGCGACGCATCTTCGGCCTGCTCGATCTCAATTTGCGCGGCAGCGGCCTGTTCGGCGGTATGAAGCTCGATGCAAGGCTCCGCGAGCACATGGCCGGCATTCGTTTCGAGGACCTTGCCAAGCCGTTCGTCGCGGTCACCTCCGAGATCCGCACCGGCCACGAAATCTGGCTGTCGAGCGGCTCATTGATCACCGCCATGCGCGCCTCCTACGCGCTGCCCGGCGTGTTCGAGCCGGTGAATTGCAACGGCCGCGTGCTGGTCGACGGCGCGCTGGTCAACCCGGTACCGGTATCGGTCTGCCGCGCCTATGAGCAGCCGCTCGTCGTGGCGGTCAACCTTCACTATGATCTGTTCGGCCGCGCCGCCGTCATCAAGCACAGCGCCGGCGAGCTGGTCGTTGAAAAGGACGCGCCGCGGCCTGGTCAGATCGACGCCGAGCGCCAGTCGCATCAGACGCGGCTCGGCATCACCGGCGTCATGGTCGAGGCCTTCAACATCATTCAGGACCGCATTTCGCGCGCCAGGCTTGCCGGCGACCCGCCTGACATGTCGCTGCAGCCGAAGCTCAGCCATATCGGCCTGACCGAATTCCACCGCGCCGACGAGGCGATCAACCTCGGCTATCAGGCGACGATGGCGCAGATCGGCGAACTGACCCGGCTGCAGACCGTTCTCGCCTGATCAAAGCCTACGCACGAGCCGCATCGGTGATGCGAAACTGCACGGTGCGGTTGCCATTCCAGTAGTTGCCTGACAGCGAACCGGCGACGTGGATCGTCTTGCCCCGGTTCTTGAACAGGAATTCGCCAAGTGCGGTATCGACAGCGCGAAAGGCGATCGCCTGGATGCGGCCGCCGCTTTCCGATTGCAGTTCGACGCGGATGTGGTTGGTGCCGACCGGCCGCGCATCGGCCAATCGGTGGCGCGGCAACGCGAAAACAGGGGCCACGTGCCCGGCACCGAAGGGCCCGGCCTGTTCCAGCGCGTCGAGCAGGCTGAGCGTCGCGCCTTCAGCGGCAAGTGCGCCGTCTATGGCCAGGCTTTCCTCGCCCTGCAGGCGAAACACGTCGGCTGCCGCCCGTTCTTCGAAAAACGCCCTGAGTTCGCCAAGCCTTGCCCGCTCCACGGTGATGCCCGCCGCCATGCCATGGCCGCCGCCCTTGACGATCAGACCGGCAACGGCCGCCTCGCGCACCAGCCGGCCGAGGTCGAAACCCGAGACCGAGCGGCCCGAACCGGTGCCGATGCCCACAGCATTGAACGCGATGGCGAAGGCGGGCCGCCGGGCATGATCCTTCAATCGCGAAGCGAGCAGGCCGACAATACCCGGATGCCAGCTGTTGGAGGCGGTGACGACGATAGCCGGGCCATTGCCGCCGGCGAGCTCTGCATCGGCCTCGACGCGCGCCGCCGCGAGCATCTCCTGCTCCATCAACTGCCGTTCCTGGTTGAGCCGGTCGAGCGTCTCGGCAATGGTGCGCGCCTCGACCGGGTCGTCGGTCGCAAGCAGCCGGCTACCAAGTGCGGCATCGCCGATGCGTCCGCCGGCATTGATGCGCGGGCCGATCAGATAGGCCAGATGGAAAGTGCTGATCGGCTCGCCGATGCGCGACACGCGTGCCAGTGCCGCCAACCCTTCATTTTTCTGCTGGCGCGCCATCTGCAGCCCCTTGACCACGAAGGCGCGGTTGACGCCGGTCAGCGGCACCACGTCACAGACTGTGGCCAATGCCACGATATCAAGCAGCGAAAGCAGGTCCGGCGGCGTAGCATCGGCCATGCGGCCGCGCAGGATCCTGGCCGTCTGCACAAGGGCGAGGAAGACCACGCCGGCGGCACAGAGATGGCCCTGCCCGGAAAGGTCGTCGTCGCGATTGGGATTGACGACGGCAATTGCCGCCGGCAAGGCACCGCCGACCTGGTGGTGGTCGAGCACCACGACATCGGCCCCAGCCTCGTTGGCGGCATCGATGGAAACGGCGCTGTTGGTGCCGCAATCGACAGTGACGATCAGTGTCGCGCCACGCGAAACAAGTTCGCGCATGGCATCCGGGTTGGGCCCATAGCCCTCGAAAATACGATCCGGAATGTAGATTTCCGACGGCACCGAGAAATGCGTGAGGAACCGCTTCAGCAAGGCCGACGAGGCGGCGCCGTCGACATCATAGTCGCCGAAGATCGCCACCTTTTCCTTGGCCATCACCGCGGCGGCGATGCGGGCCGCCGCCCTGTCCATGTCGGTCAGCGATGCCGGATCCGGCAGAAGATCGCGGATCGTCGGGTCGAGAAACCGCTCGGTCTGTTCGGCGGTAACACCACGGCCGGCAAGCACCCGCGCGACGATGTCGGGCACGCCATGGCCTTGCGCGATGGCGAGCGCAATCATGTCCTGGCGTTCTGTCAGCCGATGTTCCCAGGAAACCCCTGATACTGACTGCCTGACATCGAGGAAGAGGCGTTTTTCGCCGGTCATACGCTTTGCCAACTCATCGTTGGCCGCACGATAATGCATGTCGCCCATAAGTGGGCAGCGGTTTTGGGGCGACGACCTGCATTGGCAACAATTTTAAGCGCGTCGCGTTCACGCGACGCTCTATAGGCCAAAGGCAGGCAAAGCCAAGCGATTCACGGGTGTGCGCCGTCCCGGAATAGGTCAAGAAAACTACGCTTTCCGCTTTTCAGCCTGGCGCCGAAGCCATTCGTCGGCCGCATCGCCCATCGTCTTTTCCACACCGTCCTTGAGCCAGGCCATGAAAGGCCGGTCGAACCTGAATGCATCGCCGCATTCCCGGATGAGAAAGCGACGCACATTCTGGGTGTTGCGATAGAACTTTGTGATGGCGGTGGCACGCGAAATCGGATCCGCATGCCAGTCGAACGGTTTCATCGTCAAATCCTTGCAGCCAGCATCGGATGCGCCCGAATGGCTAGCAATTGCAAGGTGGCTTCGCAAGCGAGCGTCAGAACTTATCCAGATCCTGATGGCGGGCCTTGATCTCGCGCACCGTCCGCGACGACGAGCGCAGCACGATCGTGTGGGTGGTGATGTAATTGTGGCCGAACTTGACGCCAGCCAGCATGTTGCCGTCGGTGACACCGGTGGCCGCGAACAGCACATCGCCGCGCGCCATGTCCTCCGTCCGATAGACCCGTTTCGGATTGGAAATACCCATCTTTGCCGCGCGAGCAACCTTTTCCGGCGTGTCGAGGATCAGCCTGCCTTGCATCTGGCCGCCGGTGCAGCGCAGCGCGGCAGCGGCCAGCACGCCCTCTGGTGCGCCGCCAGTGCCGAGATAGATGTCGATGCCGGTTTCTTCCGGATCCGTGGTGTGGATGACGCCGGCGACATCGCCATCGCCGATCAGCCGGATCGCGGCACCCGTGGCGCGCACGGCATCGATCAGCCTGGCATGACGTGGCCGGTCGAGAATGCAGGTGGTGATATCCGATATGGCCACGCCCTTCGCCCTGGCGAGGCTGGCGATGTTCTCAGCCGCCGAGGCGTCGATGTCGATGACGCCGTCCGCATAGCCCGGGCCGATGGCGATCTTGTCCATGTAGACGTCGGGCGCAAACAGCAGGCTGCCCTTTTCGGCGATCGCGATGACCGCGAGTGCATTGGGCAGGTTCTTGGCGCAAATCGTCGTGCCTTCGAGCGGATCGAGCGCGATATCGACGGCCGGACCTTTGCCGGAGCCGACTTCCTCGCCGATGTAGAGCATCGGCGCCTCGTCGCGCTCGCCTTCGCCGATCACCACAGTGCCCTTGATGGCAAGCCGGTTGAGTTCCTGGCGCATGGCGTCGACTGCGACCTGGTCGGCCGCCTTTTCGTCGCCGCGCCCGCGCAGCCTGGCGGCCGCGACGGCGGCTCGTTCGGTGACGCGCACCAGTTCCATGGTGAGTATCCGGTCAAGGCCGGCGACGATGTTCTGGGCCACATTCATCTGGTGATTTCCTCGTTGGCAATGCGGCCTCCCGCCGGAGGCGGGCCTGTTTTGTCAAACGAGCATGACAACGGCAAGACCCATCAAGGATTTTATCGAATATATAACAATATCAATCGATTAAACCGTATCCCGAAAATAAGACTGGCCCGATCGCCATGCGCCGGGCCAGTCTTAAAACGGTGAAATGGCGGCGTTCGCGGCTAGAAAACCGCGAGGTATTTGAGCAGTGAAATGATGCCGATGATGATGACGATCACCTGAACTATCTGCCTCATTCGGCCATCGAGCGGCAGGCGTTGAACCAGATAGAGAACAAGGATGATGACGAGGAATGTGATCAGGATGCCGATCAATGCTGATGAAGCCATGGTGCCCTCCTTAAAAGTGATGTGCTGAAAACAAGCGAGTGGGCCGGAAGCCCGGCCCTATCGCGTTGCGGTCAATACCAGCGGCGGGAGGTATCGTTCGTCGATTGACCAATGGCGAAGCCGGCCAGAAAGCCGAGCAGGCCGATCACGCCGACCAAAGCTGTCGTCGTACCTGGATTTTCACGCGCGACCTCTGAAACAGCCTGAGCCTGGCTGCGCAGCTGTTGCGCCGTACGCGAAGCGCGGCTCGCGGCCGTGTCGTACAACTCGGACGCCTGTTCGCCGGCGTCGTCGAGCATCTCCGCGCCCCGCGCCGAAATGCTCTTGTTGATCTTGGTGATCTCCTTGCGCAAATCGGCAATCTGCTTTTCCAGCGTCTTCTGGATGTCGTCGATATTAGGGGTGTCGGACTTGTTGGTATCGGCCATGAAGCGGTTCCTCTGGTTGCTGACCAAGAGAACGGCGACGACACCAATTCGTTCCCGCGTGGCGGCTGTCCCCACCAGACCAGACCTCAATGCCTGCGGGATTCCTGTCCCGCAGGGCCTATCGGGCGAAAGCTACCCTGCCCGCTCGATGCGGATGACCTGCGGCTTGTCGGTCAGATGGCCATCCTTGGTGATGCCATCGACGGCCTTGCGCACAGCAGCCTCCGTCGTCTCGTGGGTGACGAGGATCACCGTCTTCTGTGCCGCCGCCTCGCCATTGACCGCGTGCTGGACGATCGATTCCAATGAAATGTCATTATCGGCCATGCGCTTGGCGATTGCCGCGAAGACGCCGATGCGGTCATGCACGGTCAACCGGATGAAATAGCCGCCGGCATGGCTGCGCATCTGCGCCTTCTTGTAGGGTTTCAGCTCCTTCGCCGGCCGTCCAAAGACCGGACCATGCTGGAAGCCTGGCCGGCTCTTGGCGATGTCGGCGATGTCGCCGATGACGGCCGAGGCGGTGGCGTTGCCGCCGGCACCGGGGCCTGACAGCAGCAGTTCGCCCAGAATGTCGGTCTCGATCGCCACCGCATTGGTGACGCCATGCACCTGCGCGATGACCGATGCCGTCGGCACCATCGTCGGATGCACGCGCTGCTCGATGCCGCTCTCGGTGCGCTGGGCGACACCCAGCAGCTTGATCCGGTAGCCAAGATCGGCGGCCGCGCGGATGTCGGCCTGGGTGATGTTGGAGATACCTTCCATATAGATGTCGTTGGCGGCGATCCTGGTGCCAAAGGCAAGGCTGGTCAGGATCGACAGCTTGTGCGCGGTGTCGTGGCCCTCGATGTCGAACGTCGGATCGGCTTCGGCATAGCCCAGCCGCTGCGCGTCCTTCAGGCAAGCATCGAACGAGATGCCCTCGGCCTCCATGCGCGTCAGGATGTAGTTGCAGGTGCCGTTGAGGATGCCGAACACGCGCGTAACCGAATTTCCGGCCATCGCCTCGCGCATGGTCTTGATGACGGGAATGCCGCCCGCCACCGCCGCCTCATAGTTGAGCAGAACACCCTTTTTCTCGGCGATCTCGGCCAGCGCCACGCCATGCTTGGCCAGCAGCGCCTTGTTGGCGGTGACGACGTGACGGCCGGCTTCGAGTGCCGCTTTCACCGACGAGCGCGCCGGGCCCTCGTCGCCGCCGATCAGTTCGACGAACACGTCGATTTCTGCGGTCTGCGCCATCTTGACCGGATCGTCGAACCACTTTGCCGAGCTCAGATCGACGCCGCGATCGCGCTTCTGGTCGCGCGCCGAGACGGCGGTGACGATCACGTCACGGCCGCACTGGCGGGTCAGTTCCACCGCTTTGTCGCGCAGCACGCGCGCCACCGACGCGCCAACGGTGCCGAGGCCGGCAATTCCAACACGCAATGCTTCAGCCATGTCCGGCGACGTCCCTCAAAGTCAGATCGAATTTGCGTGCGGCAAGCTTACCGGTGAGCGGAGAGCGGCACGACATTGTTGGGCTGCTTGGCGCTGGTCGACAGGAAGCGCTTGATGTTGCGCGCCGCCTGCCGGATCCTGTGCTCGTTCTCGACCAGAGCGACGCGCACGAATTCGTCGCCATGCTCGCCGAAGCCAACACCGGGCGCCACGGCCACGTCGGCATGTTCGATGAGCAGCTTGGAGAATTCGAGCGAGCCGAGATGTCGGAACGGCTCCGGGATTGGCGCCCAGGCGAACATCGATGCCGCCGGTGCCGGAATGGTCCAGCCAGCGCGGCCGAAGGCATCGACCATCACGTCGCGGCGCTTGTGGTAGATGTCGCGCACTTCGGCGATGTCGGCGCCGTCGCCATTGAGCGCATGTGCCGCCGCCACCTGGATCGGCGTGAAGGCGCCGTAGTCGAGATAGGATTTCACCCGCGTCAGCGCCGAGATCAGCCGCTCGTTGCCGACGGCAAAGCCCATCCGCCAACCGGGCATGGAGAAGGTCTTCGACATGGAGGTGAATTCGACGCAAACGTCGATCGCGCCAGGCACCTGCAGCACCGAGGGCGGCGGATTACCGTCGAAATAGATCTCCGAATAGGCAAGGTCGGACAGGATGATGATGTCGTTCTTCTTGGCGAAGGCGACCACATCCTTGTAGAAATCGAGCGAGGCGACCAGCGCCGTCGGGTTCGACGGATAGTTGAGGATCAGCGCCAGCGGCTTCGGGATCGAATGTTTGACTCCGCGCTCGAGCGCCGGGATGAAGCCGTCGTCCGGCTCCACCTGCAGCGAGCGGATGACGCCACCAGACATGATGAAGCCGAAGGCATGGATCGGATAGGTCGGGTTCGGGCACAGGATCACGTCGCCGGGCGCCGTGATCGCCTGCGCCATGTTGGCGAAGCCTTCCTTCGAGCCAAGCGTGGCCACCACTTGCGTGTCGGGGTTGAGCTTCACGCCGAAGCGCCTGCCATAGTAGGCGGCCTGGGCGCGACGCAGGCCCGGAATGCCGCGCGACGAGGAATAGCGATGCGTGCGCGGGTCGCGCACGACCTCGCACAATTTGTCGACGATAGCCTTGGGCGTCGGCAGGTCCGGATTGCCCATACCCAGGTCGATGATGTCGGCGCCACGCGATCGGGCGCTGGCCTTGAGCCGGTTGACCTGCTCGAACACGTAAGGCGGAAGCCGGCGAACCTTGTGAAATTCTTCCATGGCAGTTCCAGACAGCGAAGGGGGTGTTGGGCGCGCGCTATATACTTATTTGCAGGTAGGGTCGAGGGCGGGGTCGCATTTGGCTTCGATCTGCTTCAGCGTTTCGTCGCCATGCTTCTTGGCCAGATCCGTCAGCGCCGCCTGGTTGGCGACCTTCGGGCCGCCGCCCTTTGCCGCCTGCGCATTCTCATCCGCCTTCAATTGCGCGAGCTTGGCGTTCTTCTCGGCTTCGGTGAACTGAGGCGCCGCCACTTGCGGCTTGATGTTCAGGTTCGGAAAGGTGCCGGTATCCTTCGGCCCCGTACCCGCAGCGACAGGCGTCGGGCCATTCGTGTTGGTGCTCGAGCACCCGGCAATCCCGATGAGGACGATCGCCGCGCCGATGCGGCAAAAATGTCCAGCACCGAAAAAAACAGTTTCGCCAATATTAATCGTCATATTGTTTCCTTGGCAGCCGAGGTAGAGCGAGATTGGCCCGGTCGGATGTCCCATGTTAATATGTCAAGAAAAGGCCTCGGGAGGAACCCCGCCAACCATGTCCAAAACACCCGATTCGGGCAAAGCGGAAGATGACGAGCCTTCGACCGTCGAGCAATATCTGGTGAAGGACCCGGAACGCTTCGCCCTGAACATGGCGCGCATGATCGAGCAGGCCGGCAAGGCCGCTTCCGCCTGGGCCGAGCCGCGCGAAAAAGGCGACGTGCGCGACCATGTCGCTGAGCCCGTTGTCGATATGGTGAAGACCTTTTCCAAGCTCAGCGAATACTGGCTTGCCGATCCGCAGCGCGCGCTGGAAGCGCAGACGCGGCTGTTTTCCGGCTATATGACGGTCTGGGCCAACGCCATTCAGCGCACCAGCAACGCCGCGCAAGACACCGAAGACGCGGTCAAGCCGGAGCGCGGCGACAAGCGGTTCCTCGACCCGGAATGGGGCCGCAACGCCTTCTTCGATTTCCTCAAGCAGGCCTATCTCGTCACCTCGCGCTGGGCGGCCGATCTGGTCGAGCACGCCGAAGGCCTTGACGAGCACACCCGCCACAAGGCCGGCTTTTACGTCAAGCAGGTGTCCAACGCCATCTCGCCGTCGAATTTCATCCTGACCAATCCGGAACTGTTCCGTGAAACCGTCGCCTCGAACGGCGAAAACCTGGTGCGCGGCATGAAGATGCTGGCCGAGGACATCGCCGCCGGCAAGGGCGACCTGAAGCTGCGGCAGGCCGACTACTCACCCTTCGAGATCGGCAGGAACATCGCCACCACTCCCGGCAAGGTGGTCGGCCGCAGCGACGTCGCCGAAATCATCCAGTACGACCCGGCGACCGAGACGGTGCTCAAGCGGCCCTTGCTGATCTGCCCGCCATGGATCAACAAATTCTACATCCTCGATTTGAACCCGCAGAAATCCTTCATTCGCTGGGCGGTTGAACAGGGCCACACCGTGTTCGTCATCTCCTGGATCAATCCGGACGAGCGCCACGGCACCAAGAGTTGGGAAGCCTATATCCGCGAGGGTCTGCAATACGGCCTCGACACCGTCGAGAAGGCCACCGGCGAACGCGACGTCAACGCGATCGGCTATTGCGTTGGCGGCACGCTTCTGGCGGCGGCACTGGCGCTGATGGCGCAAGAGGGCGACGACCGCATCAAGTCGGCGACCTTCTTCACCACGCAGGTCGACTTCACCCATGCCGGCGACCTGAAAGTGTTCGTCGACGAAGAACAGGTCGCCGCTGTGGAAAAGTCGATGAGCGAAAAAGGCTATCTCGACGGCACCAAGATGGCGACCGCCTTCAACATGCTGCGCTCAGGCGACCTGATCTGGCCCTATGTCGTCAACAACTACATGCGCGGCAAGGATCCCCTGCCCTTCGACCTGCTCTACTGGAATGCAGATTCCACCCGCATGGCGGCGGCCAATCACTCTTTCTACCTGCGCAACTGCTATCTCGAGAACAACCTTTCGCAAGGCACGATGGAACTGGCGGGCCACACGGTCTCGCTCGGCGACATCACCATCCCGGTCTACAACCTCGCCTCCAAGGAAGATCACATCGCGCCGTCGCTTTCGGTGTTCCTCGGTTCGAAATATTTCGGCGGCACGGTCGAGTATGTGATGGCCGGGTCGGGCCATATCGCAGGGGTCGTCAATCCGCCGGCATCCAACAAATACCAGTACTGGACCGGGGGTACGCCGACGGGCGACTTCAGCCAGTGGATAGCCAATGCCACCGACCATCCAGGATCCTGGTGGCCGCACTGGCAAGACTGGATAGAGGCCAAGGACAACACCCGCGTGCCTGCCCGCAAACCGGGCAAGCATATGAAAACCTTGGGTGATGCTCCCGGCACCTATGTGAAAGTACGTGTGTAACGGACTGTAATGTGTGGTGAGTTGACGGACCGCCAAAAGCGGGCGAAATGGTGTCGTCAACCATCAAGCGGCCGTAATTCGGCAATCACCGCAAAAATACTTCCAGGCTTGCGGATTTGACACAGGTCTCGTTTCCGGATCGGAGACAAAGGTCACCCTGGCATCGACGCATGCGTGTGGCGCCAAGGATATACCGATCGGACATCGAGGGGGAATTTGACTTTGAAATCAGCAGGATGGAGCCTCGCAAAGGGAGAACGCCGCGCCATTGTGGCAGCGCTCTGCTCCTTGCTTCTGGCCTCCTGCACTTCGGCTGGCGACCCGACAATGTCGGTCGGAATGCCCGGTTACAACGCCACCGCATCGGATATGAATGCTGCCTCAAGTGGCAAGTCGGCCGCTGTCGCCGATTCGTCCGAGGTCACGACCGAGCAGACGACCGTGATGACGGCGAGCGATACGGCGCTGCCTGAAAAAGTCGCCTACGTGCCTATGTCCAAACCGGGAGCTGCCTTTCCGCTGACCACGCCGGCGGGCGCCGAAACCATCGTTGGAAACACGCCGCAATCGCTGACGCAGCAGGCACAGACCGCGCAGCAAACCGACGCGGTCGCCCAGCAGATTGCCGCGGTCGACGGCGACGTGGCGGCGCCGAAGCCCGCTGCCGCTCCGGCCATGAACAACCCGGTCTATGTGACGGCTGGCGAGATGCCGCAGGCCGAAGCACCAAAGAAGAAAGGCTTCCTCGCCTCGATGTTTGGCGCAACGCCAGCCTCGGCGACACCAGCCCCCATCATCAGCAACGCCCGGACGGGCGAGCAGCCCCCGGCGCAGGCAAAAGCGACGCCAGCAGCGGCAAAGCCGATCATCACGCTGGCCTCGGCCAATTCCACGGCCAAGCCGGTGCAACTGGCTTCGCTCGGTGGCGATAGCGGTCACATCACCGGCAGCGATGCCCTGCCCGGCGTGCGCCAGACGGCCCTGTTCGAGATCAAGCGCAAGTCCGGCCTCGACGACGAAAGCGACGTCGACCTCAACGAGGATGAGGGGCCAATCGGCGGCTCCTATCAGGTTGCGTCAGCCGCCGGCATGGCCCGGTTGGCGCCCAACGGGCTGCTCAAGCAGAACGAGAGCGTCGATGTGGCCTGCCTGAAGCCGTCGCTGGTGCGCGTGCTGAAGACGATCGAAGGCCACTACGGCCGCAAGATGACGGTGACGTCGGGCTATCGCGACCCGGCCCGCAACCGGCGCGCCAACGGGGCCAAGAATTCGCTGCACATGTATTGCGCCGCCGCCGATATCCAGGTTCCCGGCGTTTCGAAATGGGAACTGGCGAGCTACATCAGAAGCATGCCCGGCCGCGGCGGCGTCGGCACGTACTGCCACACAGAATCGGTTCACGTCGACGTCGGCCCCGAGCGCGACTGGAACTGGCGCTGCCGCCGGCGCAGCGGCGGTGACGGCTAGTCTAGCAGACGGTCTTAGGCCTATTAGCAGCCAAGATCGTACCGGTGACCATTCTGAGCATTCGGGATTAGCCGAAGCCTCCCACAAACTTCGTCATCCTAGGGCGAAGTAGGGCGAGGCTCCGTCGCGGAGACCCTGGGATGACGAAACGATGGGTGTCGCCGCTAATTATCAAAGCCTGCCAACCCTCGGGAAATCGTTGATTTGGCTGGCCCGGAAAAAAGTTGTCCAAGGTGGCACCTGACGGGTTGCCGGTTGCGCACAACGCCAGTATAAGCCGCTTCGTCTGAGCGCGCCCATCGTCTAGCGGTTAGGACACCGCCCTTTCACGGCGGTAACAGGGGTTCGATTCCCCTTGGGCGTACCAGAAAAATAATGCGTTTAGCGCAAACCTCCCCCCCAATGTGGCCAATTTCGCCTGGCTCTCTGCCGCGGTCTTCAACTGACGCGCAGTCTTCCGCGATCACACCATAGGCTAACGCGGCCACACAGGTCATAATCCTGCTACAAAGTGGTCGATTCCTCAGGGATGTAGCCGCTCCAAGAGCCCGCCGCAGGTCGCCCCCGTGGCGGGCTTTTCATTGCACGGTCGAGTTGGGTTCTCGGGCACCGCGACAATGAGAAAGCCCCGCAGTGGTAAGCCCGCATTTATTGCCTGGTTTCCCGGCTTTAAACAGCTGACTGCGAGGTGTACGGATTCGGGCAAAAAAGCCGGATACTACCTGATTAAGGCGAGCCACCACGGTCAAAGAGTGGGTGTTGCAACCCCCTCGAGCGCAATGATCCTGGTGTTGGCGCAACGCTTCCGGATTTCAATAAGGCGGGCGTATTCCGCCGAATTGTACCAGCCCATCAACGACGTCATGTCGGGGAATTCGATAATAACCAAACGGTGTGGCTCCCAATCGCCCTCCAAGACTTTGGTCGCACCGCCACGACCTAGATATCTCCCACCATAACGCTCCTCGGTGGCTGGCACATCCCGCCGGTATTCCTCGAACGCAGCAGCGTCCTTTACGTCTACATCCGCGATCAGATAGGCGGCCATTTGCGCTTCCTCCTTCTCGACGGCGCCCGACCGTTACGCTACGGTCGCGGGGGCGACGCCCGCCGGTCAAGACGCCCCTCTTCAGCGCTTCACCGGCAACCGCCGATGCGAAGTCAAAAGCCTGTTATAATCCACGGATTGGCGTCGTATCCGAGGCGCGGCTCTGCTTTTGCGCCGCTATCTCCCGATTTGGCGGTTCCGGTGAAACCACAGTCCAGATTTGGTGCGGACTTCTTGGCTGACGGGTTGGTGGAACATAAAGCGGCGGCGTCACTGACCGCCGCCTTCTTTTCCTTGGCAACAGCGACACCAGCCGCAGCGAAAACGACAGCCGCGCAAAATACAGCCACTCTCATTGGAACCCCCACATTGCACCCGACGGATGGTCGGACATGACGTAACGTCATCTTAACATTAGCACTAACGAATATATTAGCTAGCCCAGTGCCGTCAAAAGCTGGCCGGAGTGCCAAGCTTGCGTCGTGGCCGCCAAAACCGGTGCCATCTCGACACCGGCCGGCATGAGTCGCATTCTGCCCGTTGGAGAAGGGTGTGGATAAGCCAAATACAGGGGCTGATCAGGCTAAACGCTGGCGGGACCTGGCCCTGCGCGGCCGGAGGCGTCTGTCACACAACGTCATGTCGTGGGCGCTGATCCTGACGGCGATAACCATTCTCGGTGGCCTGATCGCGTTCAAAGCGTACAAATGAGCAGAGCCCTAGCGCGCATTCTCGCCGACGGATATCGGCCACAGCCTAGCCGCTGCCAAGCAGCGGCACGGTAACGGTTGTCGCGTAGTTGATCGGGAAGGAACTGAAGTAGGGAAAGTCGATGACGAAGGCATAGGCGGCGGTCAGATGCGCCATGCGGAAGCCGCCGCTCACCGGGTCGATGGCGATGGTGACGTTCACGTCCTTGAACCCCAAGGCCTGCAATTTCTGCGTGGCGATCGATTGAATGTCGGCCTGGGTCAGCGTGTTTTTAAGCTGCAGCGAGCGCGCTGACGTCTCCAGCGTATAGCGAACACTGGAGACCGAGTGCATCGACCAGCCAAAGGCGAAGATTCCGAACAGCAGCATGACAAGGAAGGGCGCGATCAGCGCGAACTCCAGCCCGGCCCCGCCCGATCGATCCCGCCGGAACGCGCTTACCCTAGCGGACACGGATCGTCTCCTGGTGACCGATTACAGTGGAAGTGGCAAATGGGCCGAAGGCAATTGGCGGCACCCAGGTGCCCGATGCCTGTATCTGGACATAGACCGCCGGCACCTTCGGCCCACTGCACATGGTGGACGCGTCGACCACCGTCGCCCCGCACATACGGATGCGGCTTAGCGTGACCTGGCCGTCTTCCGGCCGATTTTCCCAACTCGCAATGGCAAGGGCCTGGGTCGCCGCATCATCGGTCGATCCGCTCATGACCAGGTTCGCGGCGGTCTTCACACCGGCGCGCATCGACAGTGAACTCGTTACGTAGGACCAGCCGTCCAGAATACCAAGCAGCACCAGGCACAGAATGGGCAGCACCATCGCGAACTCGACCGCCGCAACGCCCGAATCATCACCAAGGATCGGCATCGATGGGCGCCCCACGGAGCTACTCGGACAGTGCCACGGACCGCGCGGCTGGAATGTTGGGCACTCCGAGGCTCGAGCAATCCTGATTGATGGTTGAGTTACCGGACCATTGGATCGTATTGGCGACGACCCTGGTGCAGCCGCCATTGCCCGAGAAGTTGCCAAGATAGTTCACTTGCTGCTTGGGGAAGTAGATGGCCCCGGTCAAAAGCGAGTCCGCTGTGCCGTTGAATGTGCTGGATGCGCTCATGCCGGTCCTGTCCCCGTAGAACAGAACGCCTGAGTAGGTGCCCGAAGTCGCCGCGCTGAGCTTCACGGACGCATTGCCATTCATGCTGACGGTCGAACTGCCCGACATGAAGATGGTCACCCCGCTGCCGGTGATGGCTGCGTTGGCGTTTATCTTGAAACTGCCCTGGACGACATAGACGCCGGGCGAAAGCGTGACATTGCCCTTCAGGTTCATGCCGCTGCAATAGGTGCCTGGACCGAGCGTCGCCTTGTTGTCGTTCTGGCAGGGGGTCGCGGCCACCGGGGCCGGCAGGTCGACAAAGGGATCGCCGGCAGGCAGTGCCTGGGTGATCGGGACCGCGCAGACGGTGGTGACGGGGTTGCTGAGAGAGACACCGCCTGCCGATATCAGGCAATCGGCCTGCAGGCCGGCCGAGCCCTGAACCTTGATGGCGTCCGAGGCGATCGAATTGGACATGACCGAGCAGCCGTTAAGCTTAACGCTGGTGCTGCCGGAAAACAGCGCCGCCTGCGAAGCGGACGGATCGAGCGCGAGCATGCAAGCACTCGAGGCATCGGTAATAACGGCCACCGCCCTCGCCTGTTCGGGGACTTTGTCTTGCGTGAAGATCAGGGTGAACATCCGGTCGAGCTGCTGGCCGACGATCACCTCGACCGCTTTTTTTGCCGTATTCGGTCCGGAGGCCGGCGGCGTGTTGACGACGATCGTGCCCGAGCCCAGTCCGTTCGACGCCGCGGACTGAGTCGCGGCCGCGACGATCGTCGGCTTGTCGGAACCCGAGATCTGTTCGAGCGCACCGGCATAGGCGGCTGCATCGGCCGTCGCCTGTAACCTCAGGCTGTTGTAGTACCAATAGGAGGTCTCGACGCCGAAGCCCGCAGCGCCGACAACGACCGGCAAGGTCAGAGCAAAAATGGTAGCGACGTTTGCGCCCGTGCTCCGGCGCATGGCGTCCATTACAAGCAGAACACGGGTGAAGCTACTCAAGGCCATGGTTTAAATTAGAAAGCACGCATAAATGAACGAATGGCTAAAAAGTTCGTTGCATTTTTGAGCAGTGGTCCATTGGCTTCAAAAAAGAAGTGTTTCGCTGGCTGACCAACGCGCAAGCGCATCGATGTCTCAGAGTGGGCCGCCCCTCAAGGCCGGCGGGAAATTGCCGGATTCGCAGCCGAGACCGCGCGAACAACGACCGGGTCTTCGAAAAACACACCGGAGTAAACGTATTTACAAATTACTGATGCATGTATGGAGGATGGAGGTTCAGGATTTGCTTCAAGCGGAAAGAATTGGCATCGACTCCGCGACCGTATCAGCCAACATCTCTCGCTGCACGGCCAGGAAAAACCTGCGCACTTCATCGCTGGCTGCTGTTCTGTCCCTGCCGGAGCCGACCACAAGATCGAGCAACTCCGACGCCTTGGCTCTCCAGAACGAGGTGGCGGTCTCGCCATGCAGGTTGCCGAGCTTGGCAGCAACCTCCCTGACCAAGAATACCTGACGGTCGATCGGGAACGCACGGACTTTTTCTGGGGACATCTTCCAAACCATGAGACTGACGCAACGAATCAACCATTGCCAACGAGCAATGGCGTAGCCGGGAAGGTGGAAACGGAAGCTTAACGGCGCTGAGGTGGGTGCAACGTGGGGCGGTCGTCGGGGACGAAAAGGGCGCAGCCCTACGCACGCGCCATCGCCGTGTGCGTTCAACGCGATTGTTGACGTAGGAATCGGGGCAAGCGAAACGGCGTCGGCCCTCAGGCCTGGAGCGCCCTCGCCTCACCGCCGCGCTTGCGCGGCGTCATCATGTCTCTTGCCATTAGTCCGCTCGCCCGGCAAAACGCCATGAACGCCCGGCAGGCGTCCTCGGTCTTGACCACGTCCACCGTGGCGCCAAAGCAGGCGTTGAACGCTTTCTGATAGATCGGGCCCTGACGGCGCGCAGGCCAGTCCTGGAGAAAATCGAGCGCCTGTTCGACGCCATAGATTTCCTCGACTGGCAGACCGGGTCCAGGCGCTATGCGCACCGGCACCTCGAATTGCAGTCTATCCATTTCCTGTCTCCCGAACGGCATCGCCGAGGCAACGCCGTTCGTCGTCGAAAGTTGCTTTGACCGGCTTCTGGCCCAGAAATGTGTCGTCACTTGGGTCGCGGGCCGCCATGTCGCGCCAAACAAATCGCGCACCCGAGATCTGTCCTGGGGCGACATACGCTCACTGGTTCGCCGGATCCGTCTCCGCGTCGAAGGCCATGCGAATGGCGGTGATCAGTACAAATACCGTCGGCACGGCGAAGATGCCGCCGAGAACAAGGGCCGCCATCGCCGACAGACCGAGCGTCTCGGCAACCGCCCAATAGACGGTTCCGATGCAGATGAGCGCCTGGACGGAGAGGAACGCGGCAGCCGAGGCCGCGCGCGACAGGGTTTTGAAAGTCTTGATGCGTTGTTGCATTGAAATAATCCGGAAATGACGCGCCGCGCGACCGCTGCGCGGCCGACAGCCGCCGCACGATCACGACGCGAACAGGAATAACGATGAGGTGAAGGGCACGGCCTTGGCCGCTCAGGCCGTGATGGTCGGCGGTGCGCGCGGCTGGTTGGTGCTCGCCCCGGGAACCGAGGCGGCCCCATTTCCCGAAACCATCGCTCTTTGCGATGTCCGTTCGGCCCAAAGAAAAACAGCGTCGGGGACCGCAAGCGCGGGATGGCCGCCGGCGAACTTGACTAGGAGCGGACGGCCGGCACGAACCTCCAGCGCTTGCGCCTTGCCGGTGACACGCAGCAGCGCCGCCACCTCGCCCGACCGCTCGACACCGACACTGGCACCGCTTGGCGCAGAGCCCGCAAAGCCTGACGCCACCGGCAGGCCGAAGCACAGCATCGCCAGCAGCACCATGCCCATCAGGCATGAGCACGCTGCCGTCAGCGGCGCTTCAGGCCATCGGGTTTGCCTGGCCGCCGCGAAGGGACGCGATCTCGAAAACATCACCCGCCCTAACGCACCATGGCCAGAAAGGGAAGCAAACCGGGCAAAAACCGGCAAGACATCGCCCATGCGAGGCAAATATCGGGAAGCGCGCGGCCGCATCAGACAGTTCTTCCTTGAACCTTTTGCCCTCAAGTGCCAAATCTGGGGAAATTTTCACGCTGGCTCTCCTGCAGAGCCCTACCCGCTACACGGACAAAATGGTCACCTATCTCGACGCTGCCACGGCCCCGCTCAGAAATACCGGCCAGATCCGCCTCTATGGCGAGGACGGCTTTGCCGGCATGCGCAAGGCATGCGATCTCACCGCACGCTGCCTCGACGAGCTGGTGCCGATGGTCCAGCCCGGCGTCACCACCGAAGCAATAGACCGCTTCGTCTTCGAATTCGGCATGGACCACGGCGCGCTGCCGGCGACGCTCAACTATCGCGGCTACACGAAATCGTCCTGCACCTCGATCAACCATGTCGTCTGCCATGGCATTCCCGACAACAAGCCGCTCAAGGATGGCGACATCGTCAACATCGACGTCACCTACATCCTCGACGGCTGGCACGGCGATTCTTCGCGCATGTATCCGGTCGGCACGATCAAGCGCGCCGCCGAGCGCCTGCTCGAAGTCACGCATGAATGCCTGATGCGCGGCATTGCAGCGGTCAGGCCTGGCGCCCGCACCGGCGCCATCGGCGCCGCCATCCAGACCTTTGCCGAAGGCGAGCGCTGCTCGGTGGTGCGCGACTTCTGCGGCCACGGCGTCGGCCAGTTGTTCCATGACGCGCCGAACATCCTGCATTACGGCAGCGCCAATGAAGGCGTCGAGATGCGGCCAGGCATGATCTTCACCATCGAGCCGATGATCAATCTGGGCAGGCCGCATGTGAAGGTTCTGTCGGACGGCTGGACTGCGGTGACGCGCGACCGCTCGCTGTCGGCGCAGTACGAGCACACGATCGGCGTGACCGACACAGGGTGCGAGATTTTCACGCTGTCGCCCAAAAAGCTCGATCGCCCCGGCCTGCCGGCTTAGAGCGCGTCTGCCCGGCAGGAGGCCGTCTATGCCGACTGCACGCCAGCGGCATTCGGCAGGTCGATGGTGACGACCAGTCCGCTGGGCTGGTTGTCCTCCAATTCGATCCTGCCGCCGTGACCCTGGACGATGTCGGCAACGATCGACAGGCCCAGACCGAAGCCATGCTTCGATGCAATGCCGCGCGACGCGTCTTCCTTGAAGAATGGTTCGAAAACACGGGCGCGTGCCGTCATCGGAATACCCGGCCCGTCGTCCCCTACCGTGATGCGCGCCGCCGTGCCGGTCGCCGTCAAGGCGACCGTGACGTTGCCAGCGAATTTGACCCCGTTGTCGCAGAGATTGGCGATCGCACGCGCCAATGCATTGGGCTTGCACCAGCCCAGGAGCCGGTCCGGCCCGGAATATGAGACAGGAAATCCGACATCGGAGAACTCGGCGCAGACGGTTTGCAGAACGCTGGCAATGTCGGCGAGCTGCAGCTTCTCCGTCGAAACATCGTTGCGCAGATAGGTCAGGGTCTCGTCGATCAAGATTTCGATGTGCTGGACATCGGACAGGATTGCGGTTCGGATGGGGCCATCATCCATACGCTCGGCGCGAAGCCGCAGCCGCGTCAACGGCGTGCGCAGATCATGACTGACGCTGCGCAACATGCGCGTGCGGTTTTCGATCATCGTGCGGATGCGCGTCCTCATCCTGTTCAGGGCGCGCGCCAATCCCACCATTTCAATGGAGCCGTGTTCGACGAAGAGCTGGTCGCCATTCTCAATCTCGGCCGAACCGACTGCTGCCGAGATGCGCTTCAATGGATCCGTCACGGCCCAAACCGCAAACAGCCAGATCAGCACGGGCAAGGCGACGAAAGCCATGAACCTGTAGAACGAGGCACGGACGAGGCCCGATGTCAGCCAGGAATCGGGCATGCCGAAATGGGCCAGGACGTCCTGCTGGTCCAAGTCGATGACAAACGCGTATCGGCCGCCGATCCTTAGCCAGCGTCCATCAACCGTCCCCCTGTCGATACGCAAAAGCCATTCGACACTTCGCCATTGCAGATAGGACTGGGGAATGCCGGCTATCTGGTCCCTGGGCAATATCTCGAAATCAAAGCCGGCCCGCTTTGCTGTCGCCAGAATTGCGCTACGCGCCTCCGCCGGCGTTTCTTGCAACAAGGCAGCAACAACGCCTGCACGCCTTGCGTTATCTTCCGCGGCGGGAAGGTCGACGTTCTCTATGAAACTCTCAACGACCGAGCCGACGAACATGATCACGATCACCGCGATGAAAATGATCGCTACAAACTGCCCACGCACGGACTGCGGCAGGAAACGGCGGAGGATATCACTCATGCTTCCTCCACCGTCGCGGTGAAGATATAGCCACCCAACCGAACGGTCCTCAAAAGCACCGGATCGCGCGCATCCTTTTCGATCTTCCTGCGGATTCGACTGATATGGACATCGACGCTACGCTCGATCGGCCCCGCGAGCCCGGCATGGGTTACGCCCAGAAGTTCCTCGCGAGAGAGAACCCGGCCCGCATTGCGACAAAAGGCAAGCAACAGGTCGAATTCATGCGTCGTGGTCGTAACCCGCGCATTGTTGGGGTCATGCAATTGCCGGCGTATTGGATCGAGGCGCCAGCCGTTGAAACGAAGCACCTTCGACCAGTCCCGCTCGTCTGGAGCATAGGCTGTGCGGCGCAGCAGCGCCCGTATCCTGGCCGTCAATTCGCGCGCGCTGAACGGTTTCGTCACATAGTCGTCGGCGCCGATTTCCAGCCCGAAGATGCGGTCGATTTCCTCGCCGAGCGCGGTCAGCATCAGGATCGGAATGTTGGTTCCGGCACGAAGACGACGGCAGATGTTGAGGCCATTTTCGCCCGGCAGCATGACATCGAGCACGATGAGATCGAATTTCTGGTTGCGAAGCGCGGCGTTCATCTGGACGCCGCTCTCGGCAATTTCCACGATCATGCCGTTGTCGGTGAGCGTCTCGCCCAGCATGCGCGCGATCTCAAGATCGTCTTCGACAATGAGGATGCGCGAACCTTGCCTTGCCGACCTGGATTCGGCGCTCAAATCGCTTTGGTGCCGTTGCTGTGCCATTCCGGAGTTTGTCTAGCCTGCATTTGGTGCCTGGGTAGGCGTCAGAACCGATATCCGACGAGAAGCATCCCTGAAGGCTGGATCTTTTCGAGGACAACAGGGCTGTCGGCAGCGTCACCCAAGAGAACACCGACCCCCGCTTCGCCGCGCACCATCCAGCTCTCGTCGAGCATATATGTGGCGGAAATCGAAAAATCGGCGCGCTTCAAACCGGCGCCGGCATCATAGCGCACCAGCCCCGAGCGAGCCGATTGTTCGGGCGTGACACCAAAATAGGCCTGCATGTAATTTTCGTCGGCGAAGACGGCGGACGCGCTGGCGCCGATCATCAACGATTGAGACAGAGGCCGGGTCACCTCGATCCCCACCCTGCCCTCCAGGCCATCGCTGCCGCCGATGGTCTTGTCCAGTTGCGCGAATATTTCGGCCGGACCGAACTTCGCCGCTGCCTTCACGCCGACCGTCGCGCCCATGTCGACGTCCCCCAAGCCGCGCAGATGGTCGGAGTCGTCTTCCTTGCGGCCCATCTCATAGCCAAGCCGAGCGCTGAACGCGAACGGTCCTTGTTCATAGACGGCGATGTTGGCACCTGTCGGGTCGATCGTCACCGTGTCGAGGAATGTCGCCGTGACGAAAGGCACCGGCATGATCTTGAACTCATTGCTGCCTTCGTATTTGGGGACGATGATGGCGCCGCCGCCAAGCACGACATGCCAGTCGGCCAGCTTCTGTTCGAAACGCCCGAAACGGGAAGGCTCGGGCGGCAGGGTAAAATCATCGGAATTCACCGCAATGGCGTCTGCCGCCAGCGCGCCCTCCGAATGCGTCGAAAGCAGGATTGCCATGGCCGCGAGAGATGCCCGGCCGGCCAACAGTCCAGAGTCAATTTTGGCGAACATGCGCGCTCCAGTATAGCGAGGCAAGGAGCCTCCGATGGCGCCAACATGTCAGGTGAAAGTGGCCGCATGCGTTAAGTGATGTTAAGTTTTGTTGCGCAATCGTGGTTTCATCTTGCCGTATGAGAAAGCCATAGCGACGATCTGCCGTGGGACGTCTCGCAATCGGGGAACAGAACTGTTTCAATCCCGGCCAGAACAGTTCTAATGTCTGCGCTGGAGCAATGTGGGCGGTGTATGGGGAACACAAACGACGACGACGAGCGGAGTTTCTTCTCCGAAGCGCCGATGCGGCCTGCGGCGAAAGCCAAGGCGACGCTCGACGAAAAGCCGCATTACCTCGGTCACCGCGACCGACTGCGCGAGCGTTTTGCCCTGGCGGGACCGGACGCCCTGCCCGATTACGAACTTCTGGAACTTCTGCTTTTTCGCCTGATCCCTCGTGCCGACACCAAACCGGCGGCCAAGGCGCTGCTGGCGCGCTTCGGCACGCTGGCCGAAGTGCTCGGGGCGCCGGTTGGCCTCTTGCAGGAAATCAAGGGCATTGGCCCTGCGGTGGCGCTCGATCTCAAGATCGTCGCGGCAACCGCGCAGCGCATGGCGCGCGGAGAGGTGCAGGGTCGCGAAGTCCTCTCGTCCTGGACACAGCTTCTTGCCTATTGCCGGTCGGTCATGGCCTTCGAGGCGCGCGAGCAGTTCCGCATCCTGTTCCTCGACAAGAAGAACGCGCTGATCGCCGACGAGGTTCAGCAGACAGGCACCGTCGACCATACGCCCGTCTACCCGCGCGAGGTGGTCAGGCGCGCCCTCGAACTCTCGGCCACCGCCATCATCCTGGTCCACAATCACCCGTCGGGCGACCCGACGCCGTCGCGCGCCGACATCGAAATGACGAAGCTGATTATCGAGACGGCAAAACCGCTTGGCATTGCCGTCCACGACCACATCATCATCGGCAGGAAAGGCCATTCCAGCATGAAGGGCCTGCTGCTGATCTGAAGCTTGATGCTACCTGCCTGGCCTGCCATGCGCATTTGGCGCGACGCTCAACGCCGATCGCGCCGGCAAATGCAGGGACCGGCGCTCAGCTGGGGCGCTGGCGCCGAGACCCGGCAAAAGGCTCGGGCGTGGCGGATTTCCGTTCCCAGCACCTTCAGGCATTCACGGATGAACGCCGCAAGCGCCGTCCAACCTTTGGCCGACACCATCGTCCCGTCCACATAGCCATCGGTGGGAGATAGATCGATGTAGGTGCCGCCAGCAAGCGTCACCTCCGGCTCGCAAGCCGCGAGCGCCGCCACCTTCTTGCCGCGGACGACGCCGTCGACCGCAATCAGAATCTGGACGCCCTGGCAGATCGTGAAGATCGGCTTTTCGCTTCGTGAAAATGACGCACCATCGCCTGCACGCGCTTGTCGGTGCGGATATATTCGGGGCCACGACCCAGCGCGTCGTGACCGGGCTTTTCGGTGTAGGTCTGATCGCATCCGCCGCTGCTTCCCCGGTAACTAGGCCTGCGGCTCTGTCATATGGTGGTGTCGGTTTTCAGTACCCGCGAAATCGCCGCACTGACCGATATGCGCAAAGCTGGCGCCGGTTGGTTAGCGCTTCGGCGAGACGCCGATGAGCGAACTGACCTTGCTCGCCCGGCTTAACAAGCGCGTGCTGCACGTGAACATCTGCATCGGCATCGGAGTGGACACAGACAAAACGCTGGAAGGACATTGGTCGGAGTCCCCGGTGAAGCGCGAACGTTTTCGCAAGATCCAGGCCGAGTCTGCTCAAGCTGAGGCATCCAGCCGGTCGCGAAAGCTGCGGAGCTTGCTAGAGAGCTATGCAAATAGCGCGGGCTGGCGCTTGCAGTCTTAGTTCAATACTTACGCACCGCTGCTCCTAGCCAGCTGCAGCCAAAGGTGATCGGGGCATGTTGCGCGATTGCCACATAGCTGAAAAATCCAACAATTCTTATCGGCGATGGCTGGTGATGTGCCTGTCACCAGATTTAATGCGAATTGCCGGAGGGGTGGCCGATGCAGTTTTATTTGATCTATTCGTGGTTACTGCGCGTGTCTCGGTCATGCTTCACTGTTGCATTGTGCGTTCTGGCATTCGCAGCGGCCGCGGCTAACTCGGCTTTTGCACAAACGATCTCGGTCGGCGATGTTGCCATTGTTGAGGGCGATGCGGGGACCGCGTCAGCCCAGTTAGCGGTGACACTGAGCAGCGCGAGCGCTAACACTGTCAGCGTGCAGGTGGCGACGGCCGACGGTACAGCGACTGCAGGTTCCGATTATGTGGCTCAGTCTGTGAGTCTTACGTTTCTGCCTGGTGCCACGACGGCGACGATCAATGTCCCGGTAAATGGCGACACGATTTTAGAGCCGGATGAGACGTTTACGCTTAACCTGAGCAATCCGGTCAATGTCACCATCGCCGATGGTCAGGGGCTCGGCACGATCCTCAACGACGATGCCGCTCCGCCAACGATCTCGGTCGGCGACGTTGCCATTGTCGAGGGCGATGCGGGGACCACGTCAGCCCAGTTAGCGGTGACACTGAGCAGCGCGAGCGCTAACACTGTCAGCGTGCAGGTGGCGACGGCCGACGGTACAGCGAC